>JACDBJ010000403.1 GCA_013695005.1 Pseudonocardiales bacterium | reverse complement strand
CAACGGCAAGAAGATGACCGTCTACCGGTGCCCCTATCCGTCGGAGGGGCCGGTGCGATCAACCACACAAGGCGTTGAATCGGCCTGGAAGTACATGTACGCGCATTTCGTGTTCACCTGGCCCGAGGGCACAGCACGGGTGGACATCAGCCACGGGACCGTCGAGCAGTCGGTACCGCTCTGGAAGGCCCAGCCCATTTCCGGCGAGTGGAGCGCCCGGACACTTGCCTATTTCGGCGAGGTATGGGCGCGTCATCACCTCGCCAGGTTCAGGTTGACCAGGCACGAAGGGGCCGACGCGACATGACCTCGCCGTCCAATCCGACAGATGCAACGACACCGGAACAATCACCATCCCCGAAGGCTGGCTCCCACACCACTCCACCGTGGCCGCCACCGTGCACCTGCGGGCCCGAGCGGCCATCCGACGGCAGCCACGTCCGAGGCTGCATCCATCGTGGCGTCCGCTTCGTCGTGCGGCTGCCGACCGTCATGCCGTGATGCCTCACCACATCGCGCGCGTGCTACCCGACGTGATCGCCCGGCGGGAGCGGCGCCGGTGCTAGACGTCACTGCACCCGCCGCGCAGAGCGGGCCGATGGTCCGGCTGGACGGCCGACCCGAGCCGCGTGCAGCAGCCGGGCCGGATCGGCGACGCCGAGCCGCTCGGCCAGCCGTGCCCTGGTCGTGGCGCAGTCGATGAGCTGGCTGACCGGGTGGCACGCCAGACCGAGCTCGGACAGGGTGAGCCAGATCCGCATGAGCACCCGGCCGAACTCCACGTCGCCCGCTGGCCCACAGCCGGCCGGAGCTACCAGCACGAGCACGCAGCCGTCGTAGCCCAGCGTGCTACGTGACGACGCGGCGAGCAGCCGGGGCAACCCTGCCCGCCGCAGCGTAGGCAGCGCCCGCAGCGCGACCCGGAGTCCCAGCGCCTGAGCCCTGCTCAGTGCGAGAGCCCGGTCGGTGAGGCCGTCGACGCGGTAGCGCGGATGACGCGGCGTCAGCCGCAGCCAGTCCGCCAGCTCTGCCGAGACCGCAGCATCGCCGAACAGGTGCCGGTCGGCCGCGGCGAGGGGTTCGACCAGCCCGCGGCTCGGCAGCGCCGCCACCCACCCGTTCACCTCACCGGCCAGCGCATCGATCCGGACCAGCAGGTCGTCGGGGACAACGCCGGGCAGGTACTCGCCACGGTTGGTTGACCTGGCCCGTACCGCAGCGGCGTCGAACGGTGAGCCGTACGGCCGTGTCGTGCCGATCAGGCGCCCTACCCGCCGCGCTCGCTCGTCGTGGTCGGACACGTACTCCACCGCCAGCCCGGCATCCGCGGCCACGATGAGGCACGTCTCGACGAAGGCGCCCAGCGACAGCCGCAGGTCCCGCCCGGTGGGGTCGGCCGCGGGCAGCGCGTGGGCCGGGTCCCAGCCCACATCCACCCCGTTCGCGATGTAGCGCAGCACCCACGGCTGGGTGTTGTGTGCGCTCGGCGCCCGCCAGAAGTCGGGCTCCAGGCGGCGCACGGCGGTCACATCCAGGTTCATGCGAGGTCCTTGGCGTAGAACGTGTAGCCGTGCAGCGGCCGCCCGCCCATGGCTTGGTACTGCGCGGTCGATGCCGGGTTGGTGCGCTCCACCCACGTGCTGCGCAGGGTGTGGTACCCGCCGGCACGCAGGTTGCGCAGCAGCTCGCGGGACAACAGCCGGGCGTAGCCGTTGCCCTGCTCGTCCGGCACCACGCCCTTGATGATCAGCACCGCGTCCTTGCGGTAGCGGCTGCGGGTGGCGAGCAGCCGCAGCTGGTTGCCGGGATGCAGGTCGCCGGCGGTGGCCGAGAGGAACGCCGAGACGTCCGGAACGCAGAGCACGAACGCGATCGGCCGGCCGGCCTTGGTCAGGTAGAGCATCAGGCGCTCGTCGAGCAGATACGCCAGCCCGTCGGTCGCCCGGCGGAGCTGCTCGGCGGAGACCTCGGTGTAGTAGCCGAGCTCGCCGAAGCTGGCGTTGAGCATCTCGCGCAGGATCGGTAGCTGCTGGCCCAGCCGGCGCCGGTCGCCGCGGTGGATCTCCAGCCGCTCGGCGGCCAACCTGGCGTCGTCGAAGCAGAAGACCTCGGCGACGTCGCGGGTGTCGGACTGCAGGTCAGGGCAGATCCAGGTGTCCGAGCAGAACCGCGGTGCGAAGCCACGCCGCTCGTACGCG
Source organism: Pseudonocardiales bacterium (assembly GCA_013695005.1). Classification (GTDB taxonomy): domain Bacteria; phylum Actinomycetota; class Actinomycetes; order Mycobacteriales; family Pseudonocardiaceae; genus Pseudonocardia. The sequence continues at coordinate 3,267 of JACDBJ010000403.1, read as the reverse complement.
CCCGGGTAATAGGGGTGGTTCCAGGCGCTGTCCACGAAGCCGCGTTCGCCGAATCCAGCGGTGATCACACCGCCCGACTGGTTGGGCAGCAGCGAGACCGGGCCGAACACCTCGTCCCGTCCGGCTCGCCGCCCGGCCGCGCTGATCCCCTCGAACAGCGCGTCAACCACCGCGTCGTCGTCGACGAACTCGGTGAGTCCGAACAGCTGCACGCGCCGGCCGACCTTCGCGTCGAACGCGTCGTCGGTGTGCAGCGTGGTACGGGCCACCACCTGGCCGCCGTCCCGCAGCACGTACAGCTGGACAGCAGGATCGGCCTGCCAGGCCCGCACAGCGGAGTGCAGCGGCGGCACGAAGCGGCGGTTGCGGCCGTAGATCCGGTCGGTCAGCGCGAGGAACTCGCGCAGCGCCCGACCGCCGCGCACCGGCTCGAGCCTCACCGCCGCACCACCGGCGGGCCGGCCTGCTCGCGGGACAGCGGGGTGAACGTCTCGATGTGCTGCATGACGTTCTCCTCCGCCCGCCACACGCCGTTGGCATAGCCGCCGGCTTCGGCCGAGTACAGCCGGATCCAGCCGCCGTTGGCGTTGCGAGTGCCGTCGCACACCCATTGCATCAGCGCGCGGTGGTGCCGGCTGCGGGCGAAGGCGAGCATGGCGTCGCGGTCGGTGAAGAACGCCATCGTGCCCAGCGTGAACGGGAGCTCCCAGTAGACCTTGTGCCAGCAGTAGCCACGCATCCGCTTGAGATCGCGGACCAGCCGGAACCAGGTGCGGGTCAGCGTGACGATCGAGCGCAGCCCCCGGTAGCGGGTGGCTCCGATGAACATCGCGGTGGCCTGCGCCTGCTTGGGGGCGGCGCTGAAGTCGGTGGTCCTCATGGCTGCCTCACCAGGTAGGTGTTCTTCAGCTTCTGGTTGGCGGTGCCGAACGGCCCGCCGCCGGACTCGACGACCCGCACCCGCAGGTCGGCCGCTGTGGGGTCCTCCGCGAGCGACTGGGCGAAGTCCCGCGACACCCGGGCGAGGTGGCGCAGCACGCCCTGCCGGCAAAGCTCTGCCAGCCGGGCGCGGCCGTCGTCATCCAGGGTGGCGCCGGCCCGCAGCTCGATGTTGACCACCGGGCGCGGCTCGAGGTCGGCCTGCTCCTCGATCGTGAGGCAGAACCGCTCGATGTCCGCGGCGACCGGGTTGTCCGCGTAGAGCCCGTACTCCACGTCTTGGGGGTAGATGTTGGCCCCCATGTAGGAGATGGTGCTGTCCCGGCGGCCGAACAGGAACAGCAGCGGCAGGCTCATCCGCTCGTCAGCCGTGGCCTGCACGCACGCGTCCCACCGCTGCGGGTCGCGGCGGATCAGTTTCCGCACGTCGGGCAGCGCAGCCAGCCGCGCCTCGTCGCCGACGTTGTAGCGCAGCTTGGGCTGAAGGACGTGGCGGCTGTTGACCGTGCACAGCAGCTCGCCGCGCCCGTTGACCTCGAGAAACGTCTCCAGCGGATTGTATTGGAAGATCATCGGCAGCCGTTGTTCGTCGGCGCCCAGCAGGTCGCGGCGCAGCTCGACGTCGGTCATCAGCTGCCTGCGCAGCCACACGGTGAAGCCCGTCTCCGCCCCGATGCCGATCGACAGATCGCTGGCGCCGTAGCCGGAGCGCACCTCCTCGAACCGCTCCTGCAGGTAGTCACGCAGCGCCTCGGTCATGGGTTCGCCGCCGACCATGCCCCGGATCCGGTAGCGCTCCCACGGGAAGCCGATCGCGTCCAGTCGGTCGCGCAGGTGCTTGAGGAACGGCGGGTAGGCCGAGACGACGTAGTCGAAGCCGGGGCCGAAGTGGGTCAACGTGTCGACGATCTTGTCGACATCCGGGCCGGTGTTCTTGACCATGGCGATACGAGCCATCGCGGTGCCGGTGGCGGTCCCGGTGGCCCAGGCACCCATCGAAAACGCGTTGATCGCGAACGGCCGCCGGGAGGGAAAGACCAGCTCGGTGTAGCAGGAGGCGTTGCGGTACACCGTCTCCAGCTCGCGGCGGCCGCGCACCCAGTTGAACGGACGCCCCGAGGAGCCTGCCGACTCGTCCACCACGGTGCCGACCAGGTCGAGCTCCCCGTGCCGGCAGCGGCTCGTCTCGTCGTAGACGGTGACGTAGTTGTCCTTGGTCGTCTCAGGGAAGTCGGTGAGCCGGCGGTGGCTGGTGACGCCGGCGAGACGCACCAGGTCGCGGTAGGCCGGCACGTCGACGGCGGCGTGCGCGCAGCTCAGCCGGGCGTGCCGGCGGGCAATCGCGTCGAAGGACGGCCGGTAGGTGCGCACCACGTACTTCCAGACGGCCGGATGGAGGTTCGTGAGCCCGTAAACGCCGGTGAGCGCGCCACCGTAGGTCCGCAGCCGGATGCGCCGCCAGCGCTCTCGCGGGGTGAGCCTGTCCAGTCGCGGGGAACGGCGCTGGGCCGATGTCGTGATCTCCATGACGCACAGCCTTGCCGAGCCGATCGGCATTCGGATGCGTGCCCCTACCTCACCTCGGAAGGGGGAACTACTCAGGCGTACCAATGATCGGCGCGGCCAGCGACTGGTCATGCCCGGACGTCCGAGAGGTTCTAGAACAGCGTTGCGCTACCCTCCGCACGTGCCACGGCCGAAGGTCCACGACGACGCGCTGCGGGTGCGGCTGCTCGAGCGGGCTGGTCACACGCTGTCGGCGAAAGGCCTGCGCGCCCTGAGCCTGCGTCAGCTCGCCACCGACGTCGGCACGTCCACCACGGCGGTGTACTCGCTGTTCGGCGGCAAGCCCGCCCTGCTCACGGCCCTGTTCGACGAGGCGTTCCACCGCTTCGGAACCCACCTGGCCACGGTCACACCCAGCGACGAACCGTTCGAGGACCTGGTCCAGCTCGGCATCGCGTACCGGGCCAGCGCGCTGGACGACCCGCACTTTTACGAGGTCATGTTCGGCACCATCCGGGCCGACATCACCATGGACCCCGGCTCGCTCGCCCGCGCGGCCGGCACCTTCGAGCCGCTGCTGCGGATGGTCCGCCGCGCGATCGACGCCGGCGCGCTGCGGGCCGAGGAACCGTCGGTCATCGCAATGTCCCTGTGGGCGATGGTGCACGGTCTTGTCTCGCTGGAGATGCGCGGCTTCCTGCCGCCCGGAGCGCCCGACCCGGGTCAGGCCTTCTCCAAGGCGGTACGGGCCAACCTCGCTGGCTGGCGTCCCTAGGACGACAGGCCCCCCCCCCCCCCCCCCCCCCCCCCCCCCCCCCCCCC
>JACDBJ010000361.1 GCA_013695005.1 Pseudonocardiales bacterium | reverse complement strand
GAGCTAGCCTGAGCTGATGGAGCTGCTCGCGCAGGGCGACGTCACGGGGCTGTCCTCGCCACTCGGTCAGATCGCCATCCTCGCCGGGCTCTCCGCGTCGCTGGTGCTGCTGCTTCGCTGGTGGTGGCAGCAGCGCAAGCGCTAGCGTCGCTGACGTGGGCACCTGGCATCTAGCACAGTTCAACATCACAATGCCCGTCGAACCGCTGACCTCGCCGCGGCTGGCCGGGTTCGTCGACGCACTCGACGAGATCAACGCGCTGGCGGACGTCGCACCAGGTTTCGTGTGGCGGATGCAGACCGAGGACGGCAACGCCACCGCGATCCGCGCCTTCGACGACGAGCGGCTGATCATCAACCTGACCGTCTGGACGTCCATCGAGACGCTCGGGGACTACGTCTACCGCAGCGGGCACGTCGGCGTGCTGCGCCGGCGACGCGAATGGATGGAGGCGCCGACGCAGGCGAACCAGGCGATGTGGTGGGTACCGGCCGGGGAGCTGCCGACGGTGCCGGAAGCAGAGCGCCGGCTCGTCCACCTGCGCGAGCACGGGCCGACCCCGCACGCGTTCACGTTCCGTGAGCCGTTCCCCGCGCCGGACAGCCCCGACGGGGCCGAGGTCGAGCACAACGCGGACTGGGGCTGCCCGGCGTGATCAGCATCTTCGGTGAGCACGGCGCCGGGCACGAGCAGGTGGTGTTCTTCCAGGACGCCGCGTCAGGCCTGCGCGCGATCATCGGCCTCTACTCCACGGCGTTGGGCCCTGGGCTCGGCGGCACCCGGTTCTACCCCTACCGCGACGAGGACGCCGCGCTGCGCGACGTGCTGAACCTGTCCAGGGCGATGGCCTACAAGAACGCCCTGGCCGGGCTGGACCACGGTGGCGGAAAGGCCGTCATCCTCGGCGACCCTGCCCGCGACGCCACCGAGCCGCTGCTGCGGGCCTACGGGCGGGCGGTGCAGTCCCTCGGCGGCCGCTACATCACCGCGTGCGACGTGGGCACCACGGTCGCCCACATGGACATCGTGGCGCAGGCCTGCCAGTACGTCACCGGCCGCTCGCCGGGCAACGGGGGCGCCGGCGACTCCGGGCTGCTGACCGCGTTCGGCGTGTTCCAGGGCATGCGGGCGGGCGCGGCGCACCTGTGGGGGTCGACCAGTCTCGCCGGGCGGCGGGTCGGCATCGCGGGGGTCGGCAAGGTGGGCCGGCGGCTGGTGGAGCACCTGCTCGACGACGGGGCGGCCGTCGTCGTCAGCGACGTGAACGCCGCTGCCGTAGGGGCGGTGCGCGCGGCGCACCCGGAGGTGGACGCGGTCGCGGACACCGCCGCCCTGGTCAGCGCCCAGATCGACGTCTACTCGCCGTGCGCGATGGGGGCTGCGCTGGACGACGCTGTCGTCGAGGTGCTCGCCGCGAAGGTCGTCTGCGGCGGAGCCAACAACCAGCTCGCGCATCCCGGCGTAGCCAAGTTGCTGCACGACCGCGGCATCCTGTACGCGCCGGACTACGTGGTCAACGCCGGCGGGGTGATCCAGGTCGCCGAGGAGATCGGCGGCTTCGACCTCGACCGCGCACAGGCCAAGGCCGCGCGCATCTTCGACACGACCACGGCGGTGTTCGAGCAGGCCGAGCTGGACGGGGTGCCACCGTCGATCGCGGCCGACCGGCTCGCCGAGCAGCGGATGGCGGCGGCCGCCGCCCGCTAGCTCGGATGCCTGCCTGTCGTGGACCTGGTACTCGTGATGTCCTTTCCGCGGCTGCCCATTCGTTCCATCCTTGAGGGACCAAGGTGGGCCCTGAAGGCAACGAAGGAGTGTTCCGATGCCGCAGTACCTCGCATTGATCTACACCGCGTATGTGGACTGGTGGGCGCCCGAGCAGGCGGCTGAGCTCGCCGAGTACCGCCAGTTCGCGGTGGACAACGCCGACAGCATCAGGGCGAGTGCCGTCCTGCACCCGACCAGCACGGCCACGGTCGTCCGGGTGGAAGGCACCCGAGGCGGACACGTCGTCACGACCGACGGGCCCTACGCCGAGACCAAGGAGGCGTTGACCGGGTACTACCTGATCGAGGCTGCAGACCTGGAGGAAGCAGTGGCGATCACGGCCGGGCTACCCGCGGCCTGGAATGGCGCCGTCGAGGTGCGCCCTGTCATCGCAGTGAAATAGGCAGCCGTGGTCCCTGAGCAAGGCACAGTGCAGGACACGGTCGCCGAGGCGATCCGGGTCGAGGGCGCACGCATCCTGGCGACCTTGATCCGGACCGTCGGCGACGTGTAGACAGCCGAGGACGCCGTACAGGAGGCAACCCTGGCGGCACTCGGCGCGTGGCCGGTCACCGGGGTGCCGCCGCAGCCGCGTGCCTGGCTCACGGTGACCGCGCGAAGAAAGGCGATCGACATCCTCCGGCGCGAGCGGACCCGCCCGGGCAAGGAGCGGGACGGACTGCGGATGATCGAACTCGCACGGTCCGACCTTCCGCCGGACGACGTCGTGCACGACGACCTGCTGCGACTGATCTTCACCTGCTGCCATCCCACCCTCTCACCGCCGACCCGGGTCGCCCTGGCCCTGCGAACACTGTGTGGTCTCTCGCCGGCGCAGATCGCCGGCGTACTCCTCACCACCGAGGCCGCCACGGCGAAGCGCCTGACCCGGGCCCGACAGAAGATTGCCGCGGCCCACATCCCCTACCGGGTGCCGCCCGAGAATGAGTTGGCCGACCGGTTGCCGACGGTGTGCGCGGTGATCCACAGCCTCTATACGGCCGGCCATGCGCCCGTCGACGGCCGTACCGCCTACGACGTGGACGCCTGCGCCGAGGCGGTCCGGCTGGCCGAACTCCTGCACGATCTGCTTCCGGATCAGCCGATGCCCTCCGCCGTCCTGGCGCTGCTGCTCCTCACCGAGGGCCGCAGGCCCTCACGGCTCGACGAACAGGGTGACGTCGTGACACTCGACCAGCAGGATCGAGGTCGGTGGGATGCCGCGGTGATCGCCCGCGGCGTTGCGCTCCTGAATGGCTCACTGCGCCGCTCGCACCGGCAGGCGGACGCCTACCAGCTCCAGGCCGCCATCGCTGCGGAGCATGCCCGCGCCGCCAGCTACCACGACACTGACTGGACGGAGATCCTGCGGCTCTACGATCTGCTCGTGTCGATCGCTCCCAGTCACACCGCCGGCCTGGCCCGGGTGGTGGCAGCAACTGAAGCGGCCGATGCTGCGACCGGGCTCGCCATGCTGGCCGAACTGCCGCCGAACCCCCGCTGGCACGGGGTTCGCGCCGAACTGCTCGCCCGCGAGGGCCGGTACACAGAGGCAGCCCGAGAACTCGCGGAATCCCTCGACGGACCGGCGACGGAGCCGGAACGACAGCATCGGGAGCGACGTCGAGAGGCGTTCCTCCAGTTGGCCATGCCGAGCCCGCCGGACGAGAGCGAGTCCTGAACGTCGCGCTGTGGGCGAACGCCCCGCGAAGACTGTCCGGACCAGCGCGCATCATGGACGGTATGGACGGCTCGACCGGCCCCGACGTGCTCGCGGGCTTCTCCCCCGCCACCCGGGACTGGTTCTCGGGTGCCTTCGACGCGCCCACCGCCGCTCAGACCGGCGCGTGGGCGGCGGCGCAGGCGGGCAAGCATGCGCTCGTCGTCGCCCCGACCGGTTCGGGTAAGACGCTCGCGGCCTTCCTGTGGGCTCTGGACCGGCTGGCCGCCAGTCCGCCACCCGCCGACCCGAAGCGCCGGTGCCGGGTGCTCTACGTCTCCCCGCTCAAGGCGCTCGCGGTGGACGTCCAACGCAACCTGCGCTCCCCGCTGGCCGGGATCCGGCAGGCGGCGCACCGGCTCGGGACGCCGGCCCCGGACATCACGGTCGGCATGCGCACCGGCGACACCCCGGCAGACCAGCGCCGCAGCTTCGCCCGCACCCCGCCGGACGTGCTGGTCACCACGCCGGAGTCGCTGTTCCTGCTGCTGACCTCGGCTGCCCGTGACTCGCTACGCGGGGTCGAGACGGTGATCGTCGACGAGGTGCACGCCGTCGCGGCCACCAAGCGCGGCGCGCACCTCGCGCTGTCGCTGGAGCGGCTGGACCAGCTGCTCGACAAGCCCGCGCAGCGCATCGGCCTGTCGGCGACCGTGCGGCCGGTGGACGAGGTGGCTACCTTCCTGGCCGGCGCCCGGCCGGTCGAGGTCGTACAGCCGCCGTCGGAGAAGACGATCGAGGTGACCGTCGAGGTCCCGATCCCGGACTTCACCGCGCTGGACGCTGGAGTTGCGGGACACCCGCACCCGGGCCACGCCCCTGGCAGCACCGACGAGGAGATCATCGGCGCGGCGTCCGGCTCGGCGCAGCGGGCGTCGATCTGGCCGGCCGTGGAGCGCCGGCTGCTGGACCTGGTCCGCCAGCACCGCTCGACGATCGTGTTCGCCAACTCGCGGCGGCTGGCGGAGCGGCTGACCGCCCGGCTCAACGAGCTGGCCCGCGACGACGCTGCGGATGCGGCGGCCGCCGATCTCGAGGTCCAGGATCTCGACGAGCCGGGTGAGCCGTCGGAGTTCCCCGCCGAGGCGATCGGCCAGTCGGGCATCGGCGGCGGGGCGCCGGTGACGGTGGCCCGGGCGCACCACGGCTCGATGGCACGCGAGCAACGCACGCTCGTGGAGGAGGAGCTCAAGGCGGGGCTGCTGCCGGCCGTCGTGGCGACCTCCAGCCTGGAGCTGGGTATCGACATGGGCGCGGTCGACCTCGTCGTGCAGGTGGAGGCACCGCCGAGCGTGGCGTCCGGGCTGCAGCGGATCGGCCGGGCCGGCCACCAGGTGGGCGCGGTGTCGCGGGGCGCGATGTTCCCCAAGTACCGCGGAGACCTGGTGTCCTGCGCGGTGGTGGTCGAGCGGATGGCCGTCGGCGGCATCGAGTCGATGCGCTACCCGCGCAACCCGCTGGACGTGCTCGCGCAGCACATCGTCGCGATGGTCGCCCTGGAGCCCTGGACCGTGGCTGACCTGGCCGAACTGGTCCGGCGGGCGGCGCCGTTCGCGGCGCTGCCGGACTCCGCGCTGCACGCCACGCTCGACATGCTCGCCGGCCGCTACCCGTCGGAGGAGTTCGGCGAGTTGCGGGCCCGCATCACGTGGGACCGGGTCACCGACGAGCTGCGTGGGCGCCCCGGCGCCCAGCGGCTGGCGGTCACCTCGGGCGGCACCATCCCCGACCGGGGGCTGTTCACGGTCATGACGCCCGGTGGCGCGGACGGCGCCGGCTCGCGGGTCGGCGAGCTGGATGAGGAGATGGTCTACGAGTCCCGGGTCGGCGACACGTTCCTGCTCGGCACCAGCAGCTGGCGGGTGGAGGACATCACCCACGACCGGGTCATCGTCACCCCGGCGCCGGGCGTTCCGGCGCGGATGCCGTTCTGGAAGGGCGACGCCCCGGGACGCCCGTTGGAGCTTGGCCGGGCCGTCGGCGCGTTCGTCCGCGAGATGTCGGCGGCGGCTCCCGAGGACGCCCGCGAACGGGCCGCCGCCGCGGGGCTGGACGAGTGGGCCACCGACAACCTGCTCGCCTACCTCGACGAGCAGCGCGAGGCCACCCGGCACGTGCCGAGCGACCGCACGATCCTCGTCGAACGGTTCCGCGACGAGCTGGGTGACTGGCGGCTGGTGGTGCACTCGCCGTTCGGGGCGAAGGTCAACCAGCCGTGGGCGCTGGCCATCGCGGCCCGGCTGCGCGAGCGCCGCGGGGTCGAGGTGCACGCGGCGGCGGCCGACGACGGCATCGTGCTGCGGCTGCCCGACGCGGTGGACGC
>JACDBJ010000359.1 GCA_013695005.1 Pseudonocardiales bacterium | reverse complement strand
GTGGAGTTCGGCAGGACGGCATTGCTTGATGAACGGCGGTGAGCACGCCGCGCTCGCCCTGCGCCGGCTGGGGATCAGATTGGTGGGAATCGCTGCTGTCCTCGCCCTGCTTGCCGGTTTGGGAGTCGTTGTCTTCGCCGGGGTCAGCTGGTTGATGTCCCCGCGGGGGGCGGGCGGCAACTGTGGATCAGCACCAGGGGCAGTTCCGGTCCAGGCGGCTGGTCCGGCGAAGGCGAACGAGGAGCAGCGCAAGAACGCGGCGGTCATCGTGACCACCGGCCGCGAACTCCGAGTCCCGGATCGCGGGATCTGGGTGGCGTTGGCTACCGCGCTGCAGGAGTCGGGGCTGCGCAATCTCGACTACGGCGACCGTGATTCACTCGGGCTGTTCCAGCAGCGGCCATCACAGGGCTGGGGTAGCCCGGCGCAGATCCGCGATCCGCGCTACGCCGCCACCCAGTTCTTTCAACGGCTGCTGCAGGTGCCGAGTTGGACTGAGCTGCCCCTGTGGCAGGCCGCGCAAACGGTGCAGCGCTCGGGCTTCCCTTACGCCTATGCGCGCTGGGAGCAGGCCGCGGCCGACCTTCTCGCAGCGGTGAGCCCAACCGCCGAAGTCGTGGCGGCCGCCGCGCAGTGTGCCATTACCGCGGGATCAGTAGCGCCGTTTCTGGGCGGCGGGACAGGCTGCGTCGAAGACGACCCGACCACGAACGGCTGTGTCACGTCCGTGACGTCATACGCACTCACACAGGCCGCGGCGGCTTTCGGCGGCCTGCGTGACGGACCGATCATGCGATCGACCAGCTGCTATGCCCAGCGACCCGCCAGCCAGAACAGCGACCATCCCCTCGGCAAGGGCTGCGACTTCTTCCCCGGAGACTTAGGTCAATATGCCAACGGCGCCGAGCTCGAGCGCGGGTGGCAAGCCGCGAAGTGGTTCCGCAGCAACGCCGAGGCCCTGCAGCTGTCCTACATCATCTGGCAGGGACGCATCTGGTTCCCCGGTTCGCCGGACCACGACGGCTGGGGGCGTGCCTACAGCGGCGGCGGAATCTACGACCCACGCGATGCAACCGGCGGCCACTACGACCACCTACACGTCAGCTTCCTTCGCTGAGGCATTCACGCCATCCGCCGCGCACGGGCACCGCCGCGATGTGCCAGGGTTCAGGCAACGCGGCGCGGAATCTGTGTCGACGGTCAGGGAACACGTCCATCACACGGGTCCCTCCGTTCGGACGGAGGGAAGATGATCGAACTCCCTGCTGGCTCGGCGGGTTTGGCGTTGTCGCTAGCGTGACATCAGACCCTGCACTAACCCGACGCCCCCGACGGCGACGGCGAGTTCTGGCCCTGGTCGCCGTACTCCTCCTCGCCCTGGGCGCAATCTGGGGCATCCGGCTGTGGCAGCTCTCTCAATCAGTGGAGGAGTACGCCGCGTGGTGGGCTCAGCCCAGAGGAGAGCCTGGCGGACTGACCTACGTTGCGCTCGGCGACTCCGCCGCGCAGGGCATCGGTGCCAGTGCCCCGGACCGCGGATACGTCGGCCGGGTGGCCGATCAGCTACGCGCGGCTACCGGCCAACCGGTACTGGTGATCAACATCAGTCGGACCGGTGCCACAATTCGCCAGACGATCCAGGAGCAGCTGCCGCGCCTCGTCGGGATGCGCGCCGACGTGATCACCATCGACATCGGCTCCAACGACATCGCCGGCTACGACCCGGCGCGCTACGAGCAGGACGTCACCGAGCTGATACGAGGCCTGCCGGCGGGGACAGTGATCGCCGACATCCCCTACTTCATGCACGGCCGGGCGCAGGAAGATGCAGAGCAGGCAGCAGCGGTGATTCGCGCCGCCGCCCTGCCGCGCGGCCTGGTTGTCGCCCCGCTGCAGGAGCGCACGCGGGCCCGGGGGTGGTGGAGCATGTTCACCGACTACGCAGCGGACTGGTTTCACCCTAACGATCGCGGCTACCAGGTGTGGGCCGAGGCGTTCTGGAGCGTGCTGGGCCCCCGCGTGCCGCGGCGTTGATCACGTGCCGCGTCGGGCCCGGCGGGCGCTCGCCCCTCGGCCAGCAAGTCTCGCGGAGCCCGTTCGACCCCGACCTGTTGCCTCGATGCTCGACGCCGGCC
>JACDBJ010000350.1 GCA_013695005.1 Pseudonocardiales bacterium | reverse complement strand
GTCGTGGCCTGCGATTCGATCGAGGGAACCGGCCTCGACGAGCTGCGGGATCGCCTCGGCGACGTCCTTGCCGCCGGGCCGGCCAACGGATCGGACTATGACCGGCCACGGCTGTGGGTCGACCGTTCGTTCACCATCACCGGCGCCGGCACCGTGGTCACCGGCGGCGTCGGCCACGGAACGTTCGTCGCTGGCGACCGAGTGCTGGCCGTCGGCCCTGGGGGCAGCTCTGCGGCGCGGGTGCGGGGCATCCAAGCCCTCGGCCACCGGGTGGACGGCGCGCCGGCCGGGACCCGTGCCGCGCTCAACCTCGCCGGCATCGACCGCCGAGCGGTTCGACGGGGTGATGCCATCGTCCGTCCCGACGAGTGGCACCTCACCGCCCTCGCGGAGGCAAGCCTCATCGTGCTGGGCTCTGTCGACCACGACGTGACCCAGCGAGGCGCCTTCCTGGCCTACCTGGGCACCGGCGAGCATACGGTTCGGCTGCGGCTGCTGGGGGCGTCCAGCCTGGCCCCGGGTGCGGCGGGCACCGTGCGGTTGACCTGGTACCACGCGCTGCCCCTCGTCCCCGGCGACCGCTACGTACTGCGGGAGACCGGCCGGGGCGAGATCGTCGGGGGCGGCGAGTTGCTCGAGCTCGATCCGGTTCGCTCCAGGCGAACGTCGCGCGCCGCGCGGGAGTCTCAGCCATCCGAGGCTGGCCGCTCGCTGCCACCGGTCCCCCGCGAGCATGACTGGGTCCGGGCCGACGAGCTGGAGCGCCGTCTCGGAGTCCCGGTCGAAGCGGTCGTCGACGGCTGGGTGGTCTCGGCCGCGACGCTGCAGTCGGCCCGCGACGCCCTGGTGGAGCGGATCGACCAGAGCCGACCCATCGGGCTGGACGTCGCTCGACTCGACGAGCGGGAGCGAGCCGTCCTCACGCTGCTGGAACGCGGCCAGGCGGCCGAGATCGCCGCGGGGTACGCGGTGGCGCCCGGCTGGCGCGACGAACTGGCCCGCCACCCCTTGGTGCAGCTGCTCGAACAGCACCCGTTCTCGCCGCCCGCTCCGGCGACGGCCGAGCTGCCGCCCGAGGTGCTCCGCGCCCTGGTACGGCGGGGGTACGTCATCGTCAAGGACGGGATCTACTTCGCGGCCATGGTGCGGACCTCCGCTGCCGCCATCCTCGTCGAACTGTCCCGCGGGCGACCGGAGGGGTTCACGCTCAGCGAGGCCCGGCAAGCCCTCGGCACGACCCGCAAGTGGGCAGTCCCCTTGCTCCAGTTGCTGGACGAGTCAGGGATCACCGTCCGGCACGGGGATTACCGTCAAGTCCGGCCGCCCCGCCGCGGCGATGGCCCCTAACCCCCTAACCCTGATCGTTCACGAGTTTGAGTTGGGTTGAGGCGCGTATCCGCGGAAAGGCCCTCCTGGTCTGGTTTTCTTGACGTTACGACACGGAGAAATCCCGACCAGGAGGGCACTCGCGAAGTGAACCGTAACAGCACGTTGAGCGTCGATGTTGAACCCGGCGGAACACAGGTGGTGGCCCATGCGGGCCTGCACGCGTTGGGCTGTTTCGCCGATCGGGTCGGGCTCGGGCAGGCTCTGTCGAGGGCGGTGCCGTGGTCGGGTGAACGGGCTCCGACGCATGATCGTGGGACGGTGTTGACGCACGCGATGCTGATGCTCGCCGCCGGCGGCGAAGCATGTTCGGACATCGAGTTCCTCGCCTCCCAACCGCGTCTGTTCGGTCAGGTGGCGTCGGCTCCGACGTTGTATCGAACGATCCGCAACATCACGCCGACCGTGCTGACTGACCTCGCGGCAGCAACCGCGACGGTGCGCGCCGACATGTGGCGACGGATGGCCGCGACCGTTGGAACGGCGAAGGTGGTGTTGGACATCGACGCCTCACTCGTGCAGATCCATTCAGAGAACAAGGCCGGAACCGGCCCGACATACAAAGGCGGATTCGGGTTTCATCCGCTCATGTGCTTCGCCGACGCGACCGGTGAAGCGTTGTCGGCGATGCTGCGCCCAGGCAACGCCGGCGCCAACACCGTCACCGATCACCTCGACGTTCTCGACGCAGCCGTCGCCCAGTTGCCGGGCGAGATCGCTGCCGGTCACCGACGCGGCGACGATTCGCTCGTCAAACGGGCGGTTCAGGTTCGCACCGATTCTGCTGGGTGCACCCGCGGGTTCGTTCACGGTTGCCGGGCCCGCAACATCGGCTTCGCCGTCGTCGCCCGCAGCAACGCCAGCATCCATGCGGCAATCAGCCGGATCAACACCGACCAAAGTGGGCGTTGGCAACCAGCACGACGCTTCAGCGGTGACCCGGCCGTGCGTTCCGACGTCGCCGAAGTCACCGATCTGTGCGATCTGTCCGATTGGCCGTCCGGGACCCGGATGATCGTGCGACGCGAACACTTGCATCAAGGCGCGCAACGATCCCTGTTCCCCTCGACCGAGTTCCGCTACTGGGGTCACTACACCGACGCCACAGGCAGCCCCGTCGAACTCGACGCACACATGCGCGCTCACGCCCACGTCGAAGACCACATCAAACGATTGAAGGACTCCGGGCTGGAACGATTCCCGTTCACCGACCTCAACGCCAACAAAGCCTGGCTCCAACTCGTCTGCGGCGCCGCCGACCTCGTCCGCTGGTTCCAGCAACTCTGCTGCACCGGACCGCTTGCCACCGCTCAACCGAAACGTCTGCGCTGGACCCTGTGGCACACACCAGCCCGAATCGTGAAACGAGCCGGCCGCGTCATCATGCGGATCATCGACGACTGGCCCACCACCCACGACCTCCTCGAAGCACACCGCCACATCGCCGCGCTCTGCTGACCCCGACAACCGCCCGGCGCTGCCCGCAGCCCACACCACGTTCACCCGACGCGCCCCGACAGCCACAACACCGGCCACACCGAGCCCGCAGAAGACCACAGAACCCGACAGCGACCACAAATAGCGACCCGACCAACCGCACACCCCGAAACAATCACCGCCGACCCGCCACCCGGATTCTCATGACCAATCAGGG
>JACDBJ010000295.1 GCA_013695005.1 Pseudonocardiales bacterium | reverse complement strand
GGCGATGACGCCCTGCAGCGCCGCCGGCCCGACCGTGCAGTTCGCGCCGACCGCGGCGAGGTCGAGCCCGCCGAGCACCGCGCCCAGCTCGGCGGGGTGCTCGCCGCGCAGCGTGCGGCCGTCGTCGCCGAAGGTCAGCTGGGCCACCACCGGCAGGTCGCTCTCCTGCGCGGCCACCTCGACCGCCTCGATCAGCGACTCGAGGTCGCCGAAGGTCTCCAGCATCAGCAGGTCGACCCAGTCGGTGAGCACCGAGATCTGCTCCCGCAACGCGCCCGCCCTGGCCCGCGACGGCGTCCGCGCGGTCGAGGAGGTGAAGCCCGTCGCGGGTCCGATCGAGCCGGCCACCAGGACCGGCTGCTCGGCGTGTTGAGCGGCCTCGCGGGCCAACCGAGCGCCCGCGATGTTGATCTCGGAGACGCTGCCGTCCAGTCCGAACCCGGCAAGCCGCAGGCCGTTCGCGCCGTAGGTGTTGGTCTGCAGGATGCGAGCACCGGCCTGGACGTAGGCCCGGTGCAGGTCGCCGACGAGCTCGGGCCTGGACAGGTTCAGCTCGGCCAGAGCGCGGCCGAGCGGCACGCCGGCGGCATGCAGCATGGTGCCCATCGCGCCGTCGCACACGACCACGCCCTCGGCGAGGAGCCCGCCCAACGAGCGCGCCCCGCCACCTGCTCCGATGCTCACCTACGCCGCCTCCGCACGCGTGACCACCGTCCGGGCGCCACGTCTCCATCCAGTATTTAGCTACCCCGTGGGGTGTCAACCACGCCCCACGCTCGCCTGGCGTTGATCGCGCTGATAGGGACGCGCCGCGTGCAATTGTCAACAATTCTGCATTCCAGCTCCACGGCTTTCGGAATTGATTTCAGAATACCTCTGGCGTCGAAGATATTGACTCTTGACTTTTGTTGCCGAAATGTGCTATTTTGGTATACGCATGCATGAATACCTGGAAGCGCTCAGGCATTCGAATCAACAAGGAGGTTGATGCTGTGAGTTATGACCCGCGGACGGATACGGGAATTCCTACCGAACCTGTCGGTTCTCTCCCTCGGCCACAGAAGCTTCAGCAGGCATATGCTGACTATGACGCCGGGAAGATCGAAAAATCCGCACTGGAGACCGAGCAGGATGCGGCCGCGAAAGACTCAATTGAGCGCATGGAGGCCACTGGGTCTCCGATCGTCTCCGATGGTGAGCAGCGGTGGTCGAGCTTCGCCACCTACCCCATCACCGACACGCTTGCCGGGACCGGCCTCGCCGACAACCTCGGTGGCGGTGGCCAGTACTTCGCGATCTTCGCTGACGGTCACCACCGCCAGCTGCCGCGCCTGACCGGCGGGCCGTTCCGCTACAAGACCTTCGCCGGGGACACCCTGAAGAAGTCCATCGGCTACGCAAACAAGCCGATGAAGCAGGCCGTCATCGCACCGTCGATGCTCGCGCTGCTCTACCCGCTGAGCGAAGAGGTGCCCGGATACTCGCGTGACGAGTTCGAAGCCGATCTCATCGACGAGTGCGAGAAGGACATCCGTGGCGCCTTCGCCGCCGGTGCCGAACGGGTGTCGGTGGACTTCACCGAAGGCCGGCTGGCGACCAGGGCGGACCCACGCAACCCGTGGACCGGCGCCGGAATGCTGCCGCACTTCATCGACCTGAACAACCGCGTAATGGAGCGCTTCTCGGCCGAGGAGCGCGCCAACATCGGTGTTCACACCTGTCCCGGCGGGGACCGTGACTCGGTGCACAGCGCGGACGTTCCTTACAACGACCTGCTTCCGAGCATGTTCCAGATCAATGCCGGCTATTTCCTTATTCAGCTGGCGAGTGAGCGGGACAAGGACTCGGTGTACCAGTCGATCGGCGAGCACAGCCGCGACGACGCCAATGGCGTTCCGCAGATGTGCTACGTCGGCGTGACCGTTACGCAGAGCCCGCGCGCCGAAAGCGCCAAGGAAATCAGCGATCAGCTGGTTCGGGCAGCCAACTTTATTCCGAAGAACCGCCTCGGTTCGACGGATGACTGCGGGTTCTCGCCATTCAGCATTGACGAGAAGCCGAACCACGGTTCGCCCGACTACGCCCGCGACGTTGCGTTCGACAAGATCAAGAACCGCATCGAGGGCACTCGAGACGCTGCAGAGAAGCTCGGCATCAGCTGAGCCAGCCGCACGTACAACGCCGCGCCCAGGCGCCGCCGGGAGAGTCCGGTCGGTACCTGGGCGCGGCGCGTTTGGCACCCGAGCGGAGAGGTCTGACGTGAGCGGTGAACCGCTGGTCCGCGAGGTCCGGCCGGACGAGCGCGACGACGTGCTCCGGGTCGTCGAGGCCGCGTACGCCGAGTTCGAGCCGCACCTCGAGCCGGAGGAGTGGTCGACGATGTCCAAGAACCTGGCGGGCATCGTCGCGCCCGACGCCCCGGGACGGCTGCTGGCCGCCGAGCTGGAGGGCACAGTCGTCGGCACGGCGACGTACCTCCCGCCGGGTCCGCGCGCATACAACCGGGTGCCGCAGGAGTGGGCCGTGATCCGCGGTGTCGGCGTGGACCCGGCGTGGCGTGGGCGCGGCGTCGCGCGCCGGCTCAGCGAGCGCTGCCTCGAGATGGCGCGGGCGGACGATGCCCCCACCGTCGGGCTGCACACCGCCGCGATGTTCCACCCGGCACGGCGGCTGTACGAGTCGCTCGGGTTCACCCAGCAGCACGACTTCCAGCACCTCGGCGTGCAGTTCTGGATCTACGCGCTCAGCTTTGGCGCCGACTAAGTCAACGACCGATTGCCCGGTACTCTGCTGCGATCCGGCCAAGAAGCGCTCGTGCCTGCTCGTCGTACACCGCGAGCACCGGGCATCGATCCTAAGGTGGCTGGGTGTCGTTTGGCGCAAGCCCACCAGTTCCTCGCCTGCCCTCGCCGGTCGAGGAGCTCCGCGACGAGCGCATAGCTGAGCGCGGCATCCGGCTCTTCCTGAAGCGGGACGACCTCATTCATCCGGAGATACCTGGCAACAAGTGGCGCAAGCTCAAGTACAACTTGCTCGCCGCGAAGGAACTGGGACTCTCCACGTTGTTGACCTTCGGTGGGCCGTACTCGAATCACCTGCGAGCCACGGCTGCCGCGGGCGAGCTGTTCGGCTTCTCGACGATCGGCGTGGTCCGCGGTGAGGAGCATCTACCGCTCAATCCCTCGCTGGAGCAGGCCACAAGCCGGGGCATGCGGCTGACCTATCTGGATCGCACGACATACCGCCGCAAGAACGACGAGGACGTCATCGAGGCCCTTCGGCGCCGGTATGGCGAGTGCTACGTCCTGCCCGAAGGCGGCAGCAACCCGCTCGGGGTCCGGGGTTGCGCGGAGCTGCCGGCAGAGCTCGATCTTGACTTTGACGTGATCTGTTGTCCCGTCGGTAGCGGCGGCACCCTAGCCGGAATCGCGGTCGGCCTGGCCGTGGGCCGACGGGCATTGGGCTTCTCGGTTCTCAGGGGCGGCCAGTTCCTCACCCGGGAGGTTGCTCGCCTGCAGCAAGAAGCGTCCGGTGCGGTAAGCGAGGCTTGGTCGATCGAGTACGACTATCACTTTGGTGGGTTTGCGAAGTCGACTGCCGAGCTGCGCAGCTTCATCGACGACTTCGAGGACCGCCACAAGTTGCGACTGGATCGGGTGTACGTCGCCAAGATGATGTCGGGCATCTTCGACCTCGCTGCGGACAGCGCGAAGCTCCCTACTGGATCCGTCGTCGTAGCGGTGGTGACTGGGCCAGCCGACGACTAACGCTCACGCCTTCAGGTGGTAGGAGCGCATGGCGCGTTTGGATGTGGATCCGTCGACCCAAGTCATGTCCCATTCGCCGGTGTTGACCTTGAAGTCGTTACCAAATCCGAGCCACTTGCCGGTCATCGATCGGCTCATCGGATCGACCAGAAGCTGCAGCGTTCCGTGGTAGGTGACCCCGGCGTAGTAGCCCGTGGGCGATGTCCGTTCCGACCAAGTGCCAGTCGCAATGGAGCGAGTGACGGACAGCTCAAGCCGTAGTCGAGAGTCGAGTGAGTGCGGCAGACTTTGACCGACCAGCCGGCCGGCTTGGCGACGCATTACGAGGTAATGCTCGCCCTCGAACTTCGCCTTGCGGCCCGAGCTGTAGTAGACGTACCGGCTCCACCAGATTCCGGCGAGCGAGTCGGACCGCTCAGCTTCCTCGCGCAGTGAAGGCGGCTCCTCGCTGGTCAGCCTCGGCGTGGCGGCTGCGAGGGTGAGGCCGGCGCTCAGCTTCAGAAGCAACGCGCGGCGGTCGATGTGACCGTCGAGCTGCTGGGCCCACGCCGCTCCCAGCTGGGCTACCTCATGGACGTCCATGTCCTGAAGGCGGTCCGTCAGCGCGGTCAAATCGGCCGACACCGGTGCCTCAAGGCTGGGATCGAAGTCGGTGAGCCTCTGCATCTCGGTCAGCTGCTGCCGCAAGTCGTGAGCCGTGTCCCGGTGTCGGAAGTCGGCGCAGTCCGCCAAGAGATCGGCGACATGGCACTCGTACAGCTCGGCGAGCCGGGCGAGGACATCCAGGGACGGCGCGTAGCCCGTCTTGCTCGGCCAGTTCTCCCAATAGGACAGGTTCTTGAACGTCTTGGGGTCCGCCGGCCAGCGCTGATTCCAACGATCCGCAGCTTCCCGCTGGCTCCACCCGTGGGCCAACCGGGGAGCGACCCGGGCATTGACGCCGTAGCGCCGCCGGAAGGCGCTGGCAACCTCCGCCCAGCTCTGATGCCGACTACGTAGCTCAGCTGTCAGCTCGCGTTGCTCCTGGCGCAGGCTGCGCGTCGATGCGGGCATCGCGACTCCCGAGGTTATCCCCGTTGTACTGGGACATCATGCGAGCACAGATCGTAGCGGTGCTGGGTGGTTAACGGGCTACGTACGACGGAAGGTTGCCCCATGACTGCACAGCAACCAGCCCGGTCCCTCCTGGATCCCCGCATCGGCTCTCGGCCCCGCCGATCAGCCGCACCCGAACTGGCGCAGCCGAGTCGCTGGTCACCGTTTTCCGGACGGCAGGCAGGCACTCGGGGACGGCATGCTGCGGGGCCACGACGCCGACCGCGGCGCTACCGGGTGCGGGAGCCGTGGTCGGCGGAGCGGCGGTGGCGACGTGGCTGAGCGATTCTGCCGCTGCCACCTGCCGCTGGATCCCCCGCAGGAGCAGCACTGGTGGCCGACCGACGAACCCGAACCGGACACCACCGTCCATGCCGTCGCGATGGCAGGAAGCCACCCGTGGTTCCTGCGCTCCGAGCGACGCGAGGACGGCTGGCACACAGCAGGCTGCGGCGCCGCCCACCCGGACAGCACACCGGCCCGCGGCTGGGGAGACGTCGGATCGTGCTGGGCCGGCATCCACCATGCGGTAGTCGACGTCTCGGCCTGGCTGAGCGCCGCGCGTGCGCCGAACCAAACCGCTCGCCGACCCACCGACCCCTGGACAGGACTCCCCGGAGTCGGCCTCACCGTGCCCGTCATCGTGCGCCGACCCAACGACCGAGCCCGACACTAAGCCGCACGACTTCCAACACCTCGGCGTGCAGTTCTGGATCTACGCGCTACCGCTGGACGACGTTGGCCAGCGGTAGCGCGTAGCGGGCTGAGTGGCTCAGTAGCGGTAGTGCTCGGGCTTGTACGGGCCCTCCACCGGCACGCCGAGGTAGTCGGCCTGCTCCTTGCTGAGCTCGGTGAGCCGGACGCCCAGTGCGTCGAGGTGCAGCCTGGCGACCTTCTCGTCGAGCAGCTTGGGCAGCACGTACACCCCGACCGGGTAGTTGTCCGTCTTGGTGAACAGCTCGATCTGTGCGATCACCTGGTTGGTGAAGGAGTTGCTCATCACGAACGACGGGTGGCCGGTGGCGTTGCCCAGGTTCAGCAGCCGCCCCTCCGACAGCAGGATGACCGAGTGGCCGTCCGGGAACCGCCACTCGTCGACCTGGGGCCGGATGTTGATCCGGGTGATCCCGGAAACCACCTCCAGCCCGGCCATGTCGATCTCGTTGTCGAAGTGGCCGATGTTGCCGACGATCGCCTGGTGCTTCATCTTGCCCATGTCCTCAGCGGTGATCACGCCGAAGTTGCCGGTGGTCGTGATGAAGATGTCCGCCGTACTGACGACGTCCTCCAGCCGAGCCACCTGGAACCCGTCCATCGCCGCCTGTAGCGCACAGATCGGGTCGATCTCGGTGACGATCACCCGGGCGCCCTGGCCGGCGAGCGACTGGGCGCTGCCCTTGCCGACATCGCCGTAGCCGAGGATGACGGCCACCTTGCCGCCGATCAGGACGTCGGTGCCGCGGTTGATGCCGTCGACCAGCGAGTGCCGGCACCCGTACTTGTTGTCGAACTTCGACTTGGTCACCGAGTCGTTGACGTTGATCGCCGGGAAGAGCAGCTCACCCGCGCGGGCCATCTCGTAGAGCCGGTGCACCCCGGTGGTGGTCTCCTCGGAGACGCCCAGGATGGGCTCGGCGATCTTGGTCCAGCGGCTCGTGTCCTCCTCGAAGGACCTGGCCAGCAGCCGCAGGATCACGGCCTCCTCCTCCGACGCGGCGGTGTCCGCGCCGGGAACCGCGCCGGCCTTCTCGTACTGCGCACCCTTGTGCACCAGCAGGGTCGCGTCGCCGCCGTCGTCGAGGATCATGTTCGGGCCGCCACCGACGGGCCAGCGCAGCACCGCATCGGCGCAGTCCCAGTACTCCTCGAGCGACTCGCCCTTCCACGCGTAGATGGACACGCCGCTCGGGGCGTCGACGGTGCCCTGCGGGCCCACGACCGCTGCCGCGGCGGCGTGGTCCTGCGTGGAGAAGATGTTGCAGCTCGCCCATCTGACCTCGGCGCCTAACGCCACAAGGGTCTCGATCAGCACGGCGGTCTGGATGGTCATGTGCAGCGAGCCGGTGATCCGGGCGCCCTGCAGCGGTCTCGCGGCGGCGTACTCCTCGCGGGTGGCCATCAAGCCGGGCATCTCGTGCTCGGCGAGCCGGATGTCGTTGCGGCCGTACTCGGCGAGGCCGAGGTCGGCAACGGCGAAGTCGATGCCGTTGCGCGTCTCCTGGAACTTCATCTGTCGTCAGCTCCCCTTCACGGGCTTGAAGTGTTCGGCCACATCAGCGGCGCTGGCCGGGCCATAGGCCTCGGAGAACCGGGCCAGGAAGGCCGGGCCGTCCAGATCGTGCTCCTGGGTGCCCACGGTCTCGATCACCAGGGTGGCCAGCATGCAGCCCATCTGCGCAGCGCGCTCGTCACCGACCCCCCACGCCATCCCGGCGAGGAACCCGGCCCTGAAGGCGTCGCCGACACCGGTCGGGTCGGACTTGGAGACCTCCTGCGGCGGCTTCACGAACACCTCTGGCTCGCCCTTGCGCTGCACCGTCACGCCGTCGCCGCCGCGGGTCATCACCGAGACCTCGACGCGTTGCTGCACCTCGGCGCTGGACCACCCGGTCTTCTGCTCGAGCAGTCCGCGCTCGTAGGCGTTGGTGAACAGGTAGGTGGCGCCCTCGACCAGCTGCTTGATGTCGCCGCCGTCCATCAGCGCGAGCTGCTGGCTCGGGTCGGCGGCGAAGGGGTAGCCGCGGTCGCGGCACTCGTCGGAGTGCCTGAGCATCGCGACCGGGTCGTTCGGGCCGATCAGCACGACGTCCACACCGCCGAGCCGGTCCACGTGCGGAGCCAGCTCGATGTTGCGTGCCTCGCTCATCGCCCCGGTGTAGAACGACGCGATCTGGTTCTGCGCGGAGTCGGTGGTGCACAGGAACCGGGCGGTGTGCTTGAGGTCGGAGAGGTGCACCCCGCTGATGTCGACCCCGTGGCGCTCCAGCCAGTCCCCGTACTCGGCGAAGTCCTTGCCGACGGCGCCGACCAGCATCGGGGACAGCCCGATGCAGCCGAGGTTGAAGGCGATGTTCGCCCCGGCGCCGCCCCGGCGGATCGCCAGCTCGTCCACCAGGAACGACAGCGACACGTTCTCCAGCTGGTCGCCGACGAGCGCGTCGGTGAACTTCCCGGGGTAGACCATGAGGTGGTCGGTCGCGATCGACCCAGTGACGATGATCTTCACGTGACCCGCCCTACTTCGTCAGGCCGGCGGCGCTGCGCAGCGCGTCCGCGCGATCGGTGTGCTCCCAGGTGAAGTCGGGGTCGTCGCGGCCGAAGTGGCCGTAGGCCGCCGTCTTGGTGTAGATCGGCCGGCGCAGCTTCAGGTAGTCGCGGAACGCCGCGGGCCGCATGTCGAAGTGCTCGTCGACCAGCTTGCGGATCGTGGTCACCGGCACCTCCTCGGTCCCGAAGGTCTCGATCAGCACCGACAGCGGGCGCGCGACGCCGATGGCGTACGCGACCTGCACCTCGGCCCGGTGCGCAAGGCCCGCCGCGACGATGTTCTTCGCGACGTAGCGGGCGGCGTAGGCCGCCGAGCGGTCCACCTTGGACGGGTCCTTGCCGGAGAACGCCCCACCGCCGTGCCGGGCGAACCCGCCGTACGTGTCGACGATGATCTTGCGGCCGGTGAGGCCGGCGTCGCCGACAGGGCCACCGATGACGAAGCGGCCGGTCGGGTTCACGTAGAAGTTCGCCCGCAGGCTCTCGGCGTCGTAGAGGTTCTCCGGGATGACGTCGGTGACCACGTGCTCCCACAGGTCGTCGGGGATCTTGTCCTCGGCGCCCTCCTCGTGCTGGGTGGAGATCAACACCTTCTCCACGGCCATCGGCACACCGTCCCGGTACCGCACGCTGACCTGCGTCTTTCCATCCGGGCGCAGGTAGGGCAGCCGGCCGCTCTTGCGAACCTCGGACAGCCGGCGGGCGAGCCGGTGCGCGAGCGCGATCGGCAGTGGCATCAGCTCCGGCGTCTCGTCGGAGGCGTAGCCGAACATCATTCCCTGGTCACCGGCGCCGACGCTGTCGAGCTCGTCCTCGCTGAGCCCGCCGACGCGCGCCTCGTGCGCGACGTCCACGCCCTGCGCGATGTCCGAGGACTGCTTGTCCAGCGCGACCATCACCGCGCAGTGGTCGGGGTCGAAGCCGCAGCTGGCGTCGTAGCCGATCCGGCGGATCGTCTCGCGCACCACGTCGGTCACGTCGAAGCTCGCCTTCGTCGTGATCTCGCCGGCGACCACGACAACACCGGTCGTCACCAGCGTCTCGCACGCCACCCGCGATGCCGGGTCCTGTTCCAGGCAGGCGTCAAGGATCGAGTCAGAGATCTGGTCGGCGATCTTGTCGGGGTGTCCCTCGGTCACCGACTCCGAGGTGAACAGGTACTCGTTCTCATCCAGTTGGAGCATTCTGCGCCTCTCCTTGGTCAAGCTCAGGCTGCGCGGCCGGGAAGACCGTGAGGTCCCCAGCCGGCGCCGCGTTCAGGTTCGCACGTACCGAAGCCGCCCCGTCCACCATCGCCCGCAGCTTCGCACGCGCTACGTCCGGACGTAGGTGACGGAGCCCACAGTCGGGGTTGATGACCAATTGTTCCACCGGGACGACGTCGAGCGCGCGGGTGATCCGCGAGGCGATGAGCTCGGCCGGCTCGATCTCCTCGCTCTTGACGTCCACCACCCCGAGGCCGACCGCGCGGTCCCAACCGAACTGCCCCAACAGGGCGAGATCCTCGTCGCCCTTTCGGGCGAACTCGAGGATGAGCTGGTCGACACGGGCGTCGAGCACCGCGGGGAACAGGAAGTTGTAGTGCCCCTCCCAGGACGGCCGGGCGTAGCGGTTTCCGTAACACACGTGCAGGCCCCACGTGACGTCTACGTCCTTGGTCACGAGGTTGATGGCCTCCACGGCCAGCGCCACCTGCTCCGGGTAGCCGGCAAGAAACGGCTCGTCGATCTGCAGCAGGGTGGCGCCGGACTTTGCCAGTTCATGCGCTTCGGCATTGAGCATCCGAGCTATCCCCCGCACCAGCTCTGCGCTGTCCGGGTACGCCTCGTTGCGTAGCCGGCTGGACAGCGAGAAAGGCCCGGTGAAGGAGAACTTGATCGGCCGGTCGGTGTGCTCACGCGTGAACTGGAAGTCGCCGGCGAGGCCCAGGACGGCGGTGTCCGGGCCTGCCAGCGGCGCGGTTATCGCGCAGTCCAGGTAGTCGTAGTAGAAGGCCTTGGCGGTGTTGGTGATCTCTACGCCTGGCATCTTCGCCAGCACGTAGTCCACGTCGTTGTCCCGGCGGAGCTCGCCGTCGCTGACGATGTCGATTCCGGCCTGCTCCTGGTCCTTGATCGCCGCCTTGATGGCGACGTCGTGGATGTCCTCCAGGTGCGCGCCGGACAGGCGGTGCTGGTAGTAGTCGGTCTTGAGCCGCTCCAGCCACTCTGGCACGGAGTAGGAGCCGACCACCGTGGTCGGCAGGAGCTGGTTCGGTGGCCGCGGCGCGGAACCGTTCGTGTCAGCCATCAGTCCCGCACCTGCGCCGTCATGGTGATGATGTTGGTGCCCTTGCGGTGGGCGAAGGGCGCGAAGCGCACGTCGAAGCCCTTGCGCGAGCCGATGTGCGCCAGCAGCGGGCCGTTGCACCAGTTGACCACCGAGCCGTCGTACTTGCCCGGACCGCGGAACCCGGTGCGGTTCTGCATCACGTCGGTGGTGAACAGGTCGTGGCAGACCAGCCGGCCGAACGGGTGCAGCAGCGGAATGGTGTCTGTGAAGCTCGCGACCGCGCCGTTGGTGACGTGGATGCGGATGTCGCCGCCGGCTTCCAGCTGCGGGCGCAGCATCTCCCCGGTGACGCCGGGCGCGACCTCGTAGAGGTCCAGCCCCTGGATCGGCACGTACCGCTCGGCGAGCCGGACGGCCTGCCAGCACTGGCGCCAGAACTCCACCGCGGCGTCGGTGTCGGCGAAGTTGTCCGGCGACGCCTCCGCCAGCAGCTCAGGGCCGAGCCGCAGCAGCCTGCTGATCTGGTTGGGCACCTCGGCCGGCTCGACGGAGATCGACTTGGCGATCGCCTCGGCGTCGGGCTGGTTGAGGTAGGCGCGGGTCTCGACGAGGTAGTGCCGCCCACCGATCTGGGCGACGTCGTCGCACGGCAGGTTGTCGTAGACGTTGGAGATGTAGACCAGGAAGACCTTGAACCGCAGGAACCCGAGCGCCTCGGTCGGCTTCGTAGCGTCCAGGATCACCGAGCTGGTCTTGGTGGCGTGGTCGGTGACGTTCTTGCGGGCGATGTCGAGCACGTGCTGGGAGTAGTCGCACATCAGGTAGTGCAGCCGCCGGTAGTAGTCGGTGCCTCGCTCGCGGTCCATCACCACGAACTCGTCCAGCCACGCCTTGGCCTGGTTGCCGTTGCCGACGCCGAGCTCGACGACGTAGAGCTCCTCGGGTAGTGACCGGCGTTCGGAGAGGTCGTCCCAGATCCGGAACATGTCGGAGATCAGGTCGCGAACGGCGGCCTGGTTGCGGGCGTCGCTCTCGCCGCCGGGAAGGGCCGACTCGTACATCTGCCCGGTGGCCCGCTCCCACTCCCCCAGTGCTTTCCAGTACAGCGCGTTGAAGTCCCAGATGCAGCTCTGCGAGCCGGCGGTCCAGTGCTCCAGCGGCATCCGGGGCAGCAGGTCGGGCCGGTCCGCGTAGCCGAGCACCTCACGTGCGGCGGCCCGCAGGTCGACGTCCTTGGCCCGGCGCAGGTCGACGGCGACCTCGAGCTGGTCGGCAGACGTGCCAGGGCTGATCTGGCGGACGTCGACGACATCGCGAAAGTTGTGCTTGTACTGGACCCAGTCGCAGACCAGCCGGACCTTGGCCAGGTCCACGGAGTCCTCGCACAGCGCGCCGATCATCTCGCTGACGGCCGGGGTGATGTCGATGGCCTTCTCGCCGCGGAGTCGCGCGACCGGACGAATCTCAATGAGCATGGTCGCTGTCCCCTCCGGTCGAGTCC
Source organism: Pseudonocardiales bacterium (assembly GCA_013695005.1). GTDB lineage: Bacteria > Actinomycetota > Actinomycetes > Mycobacteriales > Pseudonocardiaceae > Pseudonocardia. Next base: position 5,467 of record JACDBJ010000295.1, on the reverse strand, counting down.
GGGGTTCCGGTGAACCCGCTGCCCCGCAGTCGGGCAACCGTCGCGCGCAGGTAGGTGATCTCCCGGGCCAGCTCGGCGATGGTCGGGGCATCGGGGACGCCCTCGACCAACGACGGAAGCGGGAGCCCGCACAGCGGGCAGCTCGCCCCGTTGGATAGCTCCGCCATATCGCTCCAGCCGCAATAGCAATACGGCAATTGGCATTCAGCCGCGGAAGGCGCGTAACCGCTGACCGCTGCGACACAAAATGATCCGGTGAACGCCACGTTACCGCGATGTTCCGGTCGACCACAGTCGGTCCGTGGCACAAGTTCGTCCGACCCGAACTTGTGCTCAGCTCACAACTAAGGGGCTATCGGGCGACCAGATACGCGGCTGAAGGTGCCGCGAGCGGTGATTCGTTGGGTTGGCGGTACAGAGCCGTGATCCACGCCACTCAATCGATCAACAAATCCACACACAGCCTGTGCATTGTTCGGTGGCCGTCGCCATGGTCCATTACCCGGGCAGCATGCTGGGCAGCCGAACGTCGCGATCGAGGAAGTTCACGACGTGCTCGATGCCCGAGCCACCGATGGTCCGCTCCTGGGCCGGTGCGGCCTCGTCGAGCTGCGCCCGGGCGCGAAGCAGAGCGCTGTTGACGGCGGTCGTCGTGGTGCCCAGTTGCTCGGCCACCTCGGCGGCTCGCCAGCGCAGCACGCAGCGCAGGATCAGCACCGCCCGCTGCCGGGGTGGGAGATGCTGCAGGGCAGCGACGAACGCCAGCCGTACGCTCTCCCGGGAGGTGATGATCGCCGCCGGGTCGGTGCCTGGGTCGCTGGCGGCCTCGGCACCGACCATGGCGTCCGGCACCGGCTCGAGCCACGGCACCTCCCAGCGTTCGACCTGGGCTTCGTCCGGGTCCGCGCTCGGCGCCCCGAGGCCCGCGGGCAGCGGTCGCCTTGTGCGGCGCTCCAGCGCGGTGAGGCACGCGGTGGTCGCGATCCGGTGCAGCCAGGTGCGTGGTCCTGCTCGCTCCGGCTGCTACTCATGTGGCAAATCTTGCTCCCAGCGCATGTTCTGCCACCTGAGTGGCGGCAGAGCGGTGAGGTTCCCGCCACCGCACGGCTCGTTGCCGACCCCGCCGGCTTCGCCGCGCGCATGGCGGCCCTGCTCGACCTCGACGCCGACCGGCTGCGGTTGTGGCTGTTCGCCCGGTGCGTGCAGGAGTGCCTCGACGAGCCGGAGCTCTACGAGGTTGCCGTCCGGCTCGCGCCGTAGCCTGCTGCCCGTCACCGGCGTTATCGTCGGCGTCGGCACTGGAGGGTGCCGCCGGGTCCGCGGGCAGGACAGAGTCCACCTCCACGCACACGATCGACACGTTGCCGACGATCTCCTTCGGCCTCGCCCGCGGACCGCAGGCCTCAGAGGAGACATCATGGCCGACCTTCCCGTGCGCGCTGACCTCGACCAGCTGCGCCATCAGGCCAAAGACCTGCTGCGGGCCGCCAAGGCAGGGGACCAGCGGGCGCTCGCCCGGATCGAACCGGTGTCCGACCGGCTCGTGCTCGCCTCCGCCCAGCTCGCCGTCGCCCGCGAGTACGGCTTCGCCGGCTGGGCTCGGCTGAAGACCGAGGTGCAGCGCCGGGCGGTCTTCGACAGGGGTGACGTGCCCCGGCTCCGGGCGATGCTCGCCGAGCAGCCTGCGCTGGCCACCGAGCGGATGGAGCACTGGTGCGACCACCGCAAGGGCGCAGACCCGCTGGGCTACCTGGCCATGCTGCGCTTCGACTCCCGCCGGCTCGGTCTGTCGGCCGAGCTGCCCGCCATCGGCACGATGACCAGGGCGCTGCTGACCGCGGGCGCACCGGTCAACGGTGACCCGGACGCCTCGGAGACCCCGTTGATCACCGCGGCGAGCTACGGCGACGCCGAGGTGGCGCGCATCCTGGTCGACGCCGGCGCCGACCTTGACGCGACCGGGCCGGCCACCGGGGGGACGGCGTTGCACCACGCCGCGGTATTCGGGATGACCGATGTCGTCGACGTGCTCGTCGCCGCCGGGGCGCACGTCGACAACATCGCGGTCGCGGCCGCGGTCGGCGACGTCACCGGCTGGCTCACGCCGGACACCCCGCTGCAGGATCGGATCCGCGCGTTGGTGATGGCCGCCGACCACCAGCGGCTCGACGTGATCGACCAGCTGGTGGCGGCGGGCACTCCGGTCGACGCCGTCGACGAGGTGTGGGGCCGCCAGGCGATGCGCGTCGCCACCGAGAACGGGCGGGTGGCCAGCGTGCGGCGGCTGCTCGAGCACGGCGCGAGGCCTGACCCGCCCGACGCCGCCGGTCCGGACCAGGTGACGGGCTAGCCTGACCAGGCGGCCGGGGCGTCGGACCGGAAGGAGCACGGTCAGGTGAGCAGCAAGGACGCCGAGGCCGTGCGGGGCTCGACGACATCGTCGAGCTGGGTCTATTGGAGAGCTCGGACGGCAAGTCCGGGGCCACGCTGGAGCGGCTCGCGTCGGGCGACCGCCCGCTCAGCGCAAGCGGTTCTCCCAGGAGAACGACTGGATCATGCGCGTCAGCAACGACCACACCTTCCGGGTGCTGCAGATGTGGCAGGCCGGGCTGCTCGACCAGCTCCCGGCATGCACTGGCGGCGAGGCAGTACCTCATCCGTAGCTGACCGTGGCTGAGCTGACTCCGCTCGCGTTCGCGGCGATCGTGTTGATCGGCGCCTTCTCCGGTTTCTCCGCCGGTCTGGTGGGCTCGGCGGGCGCATACCTGGCACTGGCGCTGCTGACGATCATGCTCGGCGACGCCCACGCCGCGATCGGCACCACGCTGGTCTACGTTTTCGTGGTCTGCATAATCGGGGCAATCGCGCACCTGCGGGCCGGCCGGTTCTCCCCCAGGGTCTCGCTGGCGCTGGGCATACCCGCCGCGAGCACCGCAGTGCTGGGCGCGTGGATCGCCGAGTACCTCTCCGACCGCGTACTCAGCCTCGGGGTGGCGGCGCTTGCCGCGATCGTGGTGATCACGACGCTGCTGCACTGGGGCCAGCGCGACGGCGACGGCGACGACGACGACACGTTCACGCCGAACCGGGCGACCTACGTCGGCGCCGTCACCGGCGGACTCGGGCTCGGCGTGTTGCAGGGCATGTTCGGCATCGGCGGCGGCTTCCTGCTGGTGCCCTACCTCGTCGTCGTGCTGAAGGTCCCACCCCGGCTGGCCGTGGCGTGCGCGCTGGTCGCCGGCATTCCGAGCCTGTTCGCCGGCGGCCTGAGCCACGTCGTGCTGGACAACGTGCACTACCTCGCCCTGGTGGCACTGCTGGCCGGCGCGCTGCCGAGCACCTGGCTCGGCGCGGCCGCAACCGGCCGGGTGTCGGTGGCGCTGCTGCGCAACGTGCTGATCGGGCTGCTCACCGTCTCGGTGGTGGCCCTGATCGTGCTGCCGATCTAGCACCGCAGATCGACTACGAGCCTGATTCGCGCGCTGTTTGTGGTCCTCACACGCTCCCCGGACCGTGCAACGACCACATCCGGCGCGCGAAGAGCCTAGGCATCCGCATGGGCCTCACGCGCGTTCTCCGATCGGGGAAGTCAGCTCGCGCTGCCGGGGTGGTGGGACGGCTTCGGGGTGGTACCTGGCCAGCACGAGCACGCCGATCACGGCCGCCGCCGCGCAGACCAGCTCCGCGGCGCCAGTCCACGGGGTGGTGCGGGCACCTTCGCCGAGCAGCCCGATGCCGAGCCCGACCGCGACGAGCGGGTCGACCACGGTGAGGCTGCCGATGACCAGCTCCGCCGGGCCCGACTGGTAGGCGAGCTGAACGAACCAGCCGCCGAGCAGCAACCCGGCAGCGATTGCCAGCGCGGTGGCGACGATGAGCGGGGCGTCGAGGCCGCTGACCTCGCCGGCTCGCAGCCGCTGCGACGCCGCCCGCAGCAGCACCGAGACGAAGCCGAAACTCACCCCTGCGCCGCCGGCGAAGGCCAGGCAACGAAGCCGCCCGCGGGCACGCATGCCCAGGCCACCGAGGACGAGCACCCCGACGGCGACGAGCAGGCCGACGCGTAGCTCCGTGTAGGGCGCCAGCGGCTCGGCGACCGCGCTGCTCGCGGTGAGGGCCACGAACGCCGCCACGCCGACGGTGCTGCTCGCGGCGCCCAGCATCACGGCCCGGTCCAGCGGGACACGCGCGGCCCTGGCCGCGAGGACGACGCTGATCGGGACGGCGAGCACGCCGATCGGCTGCACCACCGCCACCGGTGCCAAGACCAGGGCGGTCGCATGGAGCCCCGCCCCGGCGCCGAGCAGCGCCAGCCCGCCGAGCCACCTCGGCTCGCGGATCAGGCGCGCCGCAGCGGTGAACCGCAGCGGTTGTGGACCTGCGGCGGTGGACACGGCGCTGTGCTGCAGCCGCGCGGCGACGGCGAAGCATCCCGCGCCGAGAACGGCCAGGACGATCGCCACCGCGGTCATATCACCCTGTCTGTGCTGCCAGCCGCTCGGCGAACCGCGAGCAGGCCGCCCACCAGCAACGCAATCTCCATACCGAACAGAACACGCTCGACCACACCCAGCACTGCAAATCCGGGTGAACCGAAGAAGACGATCGGGATATGACTCAGGAGGAACGCCGCCCCGGCCACGGCCGTCGTCGCCGCTAACCCGGCCAGCAGCGGCGCACCGGAGCGCACCGCGCCTGCTCGCGGCACCGGCGGGCCAGCAGCCAGATCGCCAGCGGTAGGACCGCGAACATCCAGCCGACCGCGTACCTATGCACCTGGGCGGCGAGCTCAGCCGGCGTCCCCGCCGCGTTGGTGGGAAACACGATCGCCACCACCATGGCCACGCACCAGCTGCCCAGCAGCAGCTGGACACCGCCGCGGCGCTCCAGGCCAGCGCCACCGAGCCCGGCGAGCAGGCCGACACCGGCCACCAGCGCACAGATCGCGCTCATCGCGAGCAGCGCCGCTCCTTGTGGACGTTGACGTGGTCGCTGATGGTGTGGCTGAGCGGGCTGACCTGCGCGCGGCTGCTCAGCTCCAGGTAGGCGACCGGCAGCGGCGCCAGTGCCACCGTGGCGAGGCCGAGCCCGGCGAGCCGTACGGTCCGCCCCGACGCTTCGGAACCGACTGCGGCGGTCGGTGCGGCGACCGGCCCCACGGTGGTCATACGTAGAGTCTGTGCACCCGTGGCGCCTGGGACACCAGTGATGTCACCTAGGTTGACCCTGAAGTTCCCGCACTCGTCGACGGCTGCTCAGCCGCCGGACACAGGCCCGTCATCTGGCGTAGCGGTCACCGCGATCTGCTGCTCGGGCAGCAACGGGGACAGTGCGACATCTCTGGCGGCGGTCCTGGACGGCGCGGCGTGCACCGCGCGGACGCCGGGACGGGCGCGGATCACGTCCAGCGTCGCCCGGTCGGCATGTACGAGCACGGCCAGGACGCAGCGGCACGGTTGGGCGAGTG
>JACDBJ010000270.1 GCA_013695005.1 Pseudonocardiales bacterium | reverse complement strand
GTCGTACCACACGTTGTACTGGCGCCTCCAGCGGTCCGGAAGCAGCCGCGACCTTTTGCTGCGACGTTGAATGAAGCGGGCCATGCCCAGAGGCTAGCCTGACGCGAGCTGCGTCCGGATCTGCCGCGATCCGTCCGTCTCCGCGGACGACCGGCGCTCACCAGGGAGAGGACTTGAAGTCCTTCACGAAGCAGCCGTAGAGGTCAACGCCTGCCTCACCGAGCACGACGGGGTCGTAGACGCGGGCCGCCCCGTCGACGAGGTCGAGCGGCGCGTGCCACCCCTCGGCGGCGATGCGCAGCTTCTCGTGGTGCGGCCGCTCGTCGGTGATCCACCCGGTGTCGACGGCTGTCATCAGGACCTTGTCGGTCTCGAACAGCTCACCCGATGACGTGCGCGTGAGCATGTTGAGCGCCGCCTTGGCCATGTTGGTGTGCGGATGCCCCGCGCCCTTGTAGCGGCGGGAGAACTGCCCCTCCATGGCCGAGACGTTGACGACGTAGGCGCGGCCGGACCGAGCGGAGGCAGCGGCCGCAGCCAGTGCCGGTCGGAGGCGCGAGACAAGCAGGAAGGGCGCGATCGAGTTGCACAGCTGCACCTCGAGGAGCTCCAGCGGATTGACCTCGGCCACCGTCTGAGTCCAGGAGTTGTTCGTCTGTACGTCGGGGAGCAGACCACCGGCGTCGACGGCCGTCCCGGCGAGGTGGGCCTCCAGGGACGCCTGACCGGCCGACAGCGCCAGCGCGGTCATCGTGGCGGCGTTGTGGGCGGCGACGGCGGCTGCCGACGACTCGCCCTCGTGGTGGGCAACAGCCGTGTCCGCCAGGGCGCCCGCGATGGCGGCCGGGTGCGCCTCGGAGATCCGGTCGAAGGTGACCATCTCCGGGAGGTCGCGGTCGGTGGGGAGGTCGATCGCCTCGGCGTCGACCAGCGGTGCGTAGGCGCCCGGCGTGCGGCGTACGGTCTGGCAGGCGTTGTTGATCAGGATGTCGAGCGGTCCTGCTGCGGCGACGTCGTCGGCCAGGGAGATGACCTGGGTGGGGTCACGCAGGTCGATGCCGACGACCTTGAGTCGGTGCAGCCAGTCGCTGCTGTCCTCCAGAGAGGAGAAGCGACGGACCGCGTCCTTGGGGAATCGGGTGGTGATCGTGGTGTGGGCGCCGTCGCGCAGGAGGCGGAGCGCGATGTACATGCCGATCTTGGCGCGGCCCCCGGTCAGCAGGGCGCGCTTGCCGGTCAGGTCGGTGCGCTGGTCGCGTTTGGCGTGGCTGAATGCGGCGCAGTCGGGGCAGAGCCAGTGGTAGAACGCGTCCACGAGCGTGTAGTCGGTCTTGCAGATGTAGCAGCCGCGGGCTTGGAGGAGCTCGCCGGCGAAGGCTCCTGGCGCCGTGGACACCAGGGGGATCCCTGAGGTCTCGTCGTCGATGCGGACCGGAGACCCGGTCGCCGTCAGCTCGACGATCGCCCGGTCGTGCGCCAGCTCCTCGGCGCGCTTCGCGAGCTTGCGCTCGGCCTTGATCGACTTGTACATGTGCGACGCCGCCCGCTTGAGCAGCACGTGGTCCGGGTGGTCGCCCGGCAGCTCGTGCACCTGGCGCAGGACGCGCACGGTGATCGCGAGCTCGTCGGGGTCGATGCCGGGCGGTTGAGTCACCGGAGGATGGTACGGCCGGGCCTGACGGCTCGTTGCTTTGCGGGCGGATGCCGAACGGTCAGGCAGTGCGCTGTGCGCTGGCGGACTCCTGCGCCGGCGAGCCCTGGACCCTGATGCGGTCGGGCCGCAGTCCGTGTGCCACACCCCACAGCACCGCCTTGGAGCGGCTGTCGACGTCAATCTTGCGGTAGCAGGAGCGGATGTAGGACTTGATCGAGTTGACCGAGAGGGAGGTGCGCTCGGCGATCTCGAGGTTGCTGAGTCCCATGGTGATCAGGGAGAGCACCTCGGCCTCGCGGGCGGTCAGGCCCTCCTCGCGACCGGGCCAGTCGCCGCCGACCTGCCCGCGGCGCCCGGGGGACGG
>JACDBJ010000254.1 GCA_013695005.1 Pseudonocardiales bacterium | reverse complement strand
GGCCTGCTCATGGCGGCCGACCCCGCCGGCAGTGTGCTGGGTGCGTGGCTTTTCACCCGGTTCGTGCCGCTGCGGCACCGCGAGCGGCTCATCGGCGTGCTCGCGGCATGCGCAGGACTACCCCTGGTGGCGTGCGCGCTGCGCCCGGACCTACTGACATCGACGATCTTGTGGGCAGCCTCCGGCATGTTCTCCACGGCCTACATCCTGCAGGCCCAGGCCAGTTTCGTACGGCTCACGCCAGACGAGATGCGAGGCACAGCCATAGGCGTGGTCGCCTCAGGCATCATTGCGGCGCAGGGTGCGGCGTTGCTCCTCGCTGGACCGTTGGCAGACTTGCTGTCGTCGGCCGTGGTCGTCTCGATCAGCGGCGCAGCCGGGGTCGGCCTGGCCGCCGTCCTAGCTCACATGTGGCGGCAGGCGCTCACGTCCGAGGGCCGCGGTCCCGGCGAAGACCACCCACCATCGACCGAAGAACCTCGCCTTGACCCGAAGTGAAGTCACCAGCTGCGGTTTCGCACGGTCTGCCTCCCTTTCGATCGCTGGTCGTCTGGCTCGGACTGGGGTCACCAGCTGCGGTTTCGCACGGTCTGCCTCCCTTTCGATCGCTGGTCGTCTGGCTCGGACTGGGGTCACCAGCTGCGGTTACGCGCCGTGCGGATCCTCTCGATCGCTGAGGCCGTGATTCCGGGCAGGCCAGGACCATGCTGCGTTGTCGATCGCCTAGCTCACGGCCCTCGTGCGGGTGAATCGTCACCCGATTCGCGGCGCTGAACCGGCCACTCTGCGCTCCAATTCGATGCTCTGTAACCTCCTGGTGTGTGCTGATCTCCGACGAGTGACACCAGACGCGGCCTGTACTAGGATTCCATGGAGTGCCGGAGTGGTGACGGTGAGTATGTACGCCCAGGTCTGGGGGTGAGATGACGTGCCACCAGCCTCACCGGCTCGGATGCGTGCGATCACCCGTTGGCAGGTATGGGCACTGCCTAGTCGTGTGGTTTCGGCCGTCCTATTGGTGGAACTTACGGCCGTGGTGCTGTGGGCCTTGGACCTTCGGGCGCTCACGGTGGTTCGCTCCGACGTCGTTCTCGTCGCGATCCTCTGCGGAGTAGGCATACTGCACACCGAGGTGGCAGCCGGGATCGAGCGGCTTCACCGTCGGATCACCAAGACGCCGTACGTAGATCTCAGTTCGGTGTGGACGTTCGCCGGCGCGGTGCTGCTTCCGCCGGCATGGTCCACGCTCGTTGCGATAGTCGTGTTCAACCATCTGTGGTTGCGGCCGTGGCGGCGACAGGTGCCGGTGTACAAGCAGCTCTTCAGCACTGCCACGGTCGTGCTCGCATGCCACGCCGCGGCTGCTGCAGTGCGCTATCTGGGCGGCGGGCTGGAGCTGGCGCCATTGGCGTTGGCAATCTTGGCCTACACGACCGTGAACACCGCCCTGGTGGTGGGCGCGATCGCGCTCAGCGCGCCCACCACGACGCCGCGCCCGCGTCCGACAGAGATGTTTGGTCGGTTGGACGACGCCATACTTGAGCTGTCCACGCTTTGCCTCGGCGCTGTCACGGCAGTGCTGCTGATCTCGAAGCCGTGGCACCTCGTGTTGATGTTGCCCCCACTCGTGGTATTGCATCGCGCCGTGCTGGTACGCCAGCTCGAAGAGCTCGCCGCGACCGACAGTAAGACCAAGCTGCTCAACGCCGCGGCGTGGCACGTTCAGGCCGCCCGGGAGCTGCGTCGTGCCCAGCGAGCCGGCGGCACGGCGGCCGTGCTGATGATGGATCTGGACCACTTCAAGTCGGTGAACGACCTGTACGGCCACCTCGCCGGCGACGAGGTGCTCGGCGCGGTCGCGGACGCGGTGCGCGGGGAGGTACGCGACCACGACCTGGTCGGCCGCTTCGGCGGCGAGGAGTTCGTCGTGCTGCTGCCGGGGTTGGACTCCGAGCACCCCGGGCCGACGGAGCTGCACACGATCGCCGAGCGCATCCGGCACCGGATCGCCACGCTGACGGTCGCGATTGACACCCCGGACGGCTCGCTGACCATCGACGGCCTGAGCGCGTCGGTCGGCGGGGCCAGCTATCCCGGCGACGGCGCGAGCCTTGAGCAGGTGATGAAGGCCGCCGACAACGCCTTGTACGCGGCGAAGCGCAACGGCCGCAACGCCGTTCACATCGCGGCCATGGCGACCCCGCCGGCTACCCCGACCACTGCGCCGGCGGCACCCGAGGCCGCGGCGAGCTGACGGCCCAGCGCTGCGGCGGTGTGACGGGCAGCCCTGCCGCGGCCCACGCGGCGAACCCACCGGCGAGATCGGTCGCGCGGTGCAGCCCGATGTCCTGCAACGACGCGGCGGCCAGGCTCGAGGAGTAGCCCTCCTGACAGATCACCACGACCGCGACGTCGTGGCCGCTCGCCTGCGGAATGCGGGCCTCGCTGGTCGGGTCGAGCCGCCATTCGAGGTGATTGCGCTCGATCAGCAGCGCACCCGGGACGCCGCCGAACTCGGCGCGCTGCGCGGCCGGGCGGGTGTCGACCAGCAATGCGCCCTGCGCGGCCGCGCCGTGCTGGTGCCAGGGGCCAAGGCGCCCAAGCTG
>JACDBJ010000237.1 GCA_013695005.1 Pseudonocardiales bacterium | reverse complement strand
GTTGCGCCGTGATCACGCGGTTGCCTCGTCGAACAGCGGCATGCCGCAGGAGACCCGGCCGACGAAGTCCAGCAGGGCGTCGCTGGTGGGGGCCATCACGCGTGCAGCGCGCGCGTCGCGGAACCGGCGTTCCAGCCCCAGCTCCTTGCGGAAGGCCGCACCGCCGCACACCTTCATCGCCCGGTCGGTCACGGTGATCGCCGACTCACCGACCGCGGCCTTGATCTCCAGTACCCGCAGTGTGGCGTCCTCCCGGCCGGTCTCGATCGCGGTCAGGGTGTCCAGCAGGAACGCCCTGGCAGTGTCGGTCTCCAGCCGCATGCGGGCGAACTCGACCCGAGTGAGCGGCTGCTCGGCGAGCGTCTTGCCGAGATGGTCCAGCCGGGTGGCGGTCAGGTGCCCGACCGTGTCGGCGACGGCAGCCTCCATCAGGCCGAGCGAGAACGCGGCGTTGAGCACCAGGAACCAGGGCAGGATCACACCGAGCGCGATGTCCAGGCCGCTACCGTCGGCGCCCAGCATGGCTTCCGGCGGAACCGTCAAGCCGTCCCCGACCATGGGGAACGACCCGTTTCCCCGCAGTCCGAGCCCGTCGAACCCGCCCGTCACCCGGATCCCCTCGGCGCCGGCGGGCACCAGCCACAGGGTCATCGGTCCCTCGGCGGCGACCGGACGGCTGGACCAGACATAGCTGTCCGCCTCACCGGCGGCGGTGACCCAGCTCTTGCGCGCGTCCAGCCGGACCACGCCGTTCGAGGAGCTCGCGCTGCTCATCGGAGCCCAGAAGTGGCTGCGCGAGCCGGCTTCGGAGAAGGCGAGCGTGCTCAGATGCCGGCCGCCGGCGACCTCTCGCCGAACCGGCGCCGCACCGTGCGCCTCGATCCCGGCAACGGCCGTGTAGTGCATGAGCGCCACCATTGCCGTGGACCCGCAGGCCGCGGCCAGCCGCTCGATCACCTCCGCGGCGGCGCGCATCCCTTCCCCACCACCGCCGACCTCGGTGGCACTGACCAGTCCGAGGAGTCCGGCCTGCGCGAGAGCGTCGATGCCGGCCCGCGGGAAAGTGCCGTTACGGTCGATCTCCGGCGCTTGTGGGGCGACGACCTCGCTGACCACCTGATCGACTGCGTCGCGATAACTTGATCCCATGTCGGACGTCCTCCAGTGAGAGCGGTCGCGGACCCGAGTGCCTCGAAACGTAGCGAGCTGCTGCCGTCGGAGAAGACGGCGACGCGATGATGTCATCAGTTGGTAAGGCTCGCGAACGGACATCGCTTCGCTTCACGATGCGATGCGCGTCGCGGCTCAGAAGAGGACGAGCACGCCACTGTCCGAGGCCGCCACAGCAGCCCTGAGGTGACGACGCCCCGGTACAGATCAGACGTCGATACCGGCCGAGAGATCAGGAGAGGTCGATTCGGTGGATGATGTCGCGAGGTTGGTCGAGCCACACGACTTGTGCGTCGTCGGTGACGGTCAGCCCGAGGCGTTCCCAGCTCGGTCGGTCCCAGGCCTGCCAGCGTTGGTAGGCGTGCTCGACTTGCGCCCATAGGGAGGTGGGGCCGGCTTCTCGGATCTGGCGTGAGCCGTCCTCGGCGGTGGTGAGGTCGATCTCGCACCAGGAGCCGTCGGGCGCGGACAAGGTAGCGGCTTTCGGGGTGCGGGTGGCCGGGTCGAGGGTGTAGCCGTGTCGCAGGTGGGCGGGCAGGGCCAGGCAGGCGAGCAGCCATACCTCTCGGTCGGTGTTCCAGGGCTGTGCGGGTGTGGTGGTGGTGCGCTGCTGGCTGGTCTGGGCGTTCGGTGCTCGGTCCAGGGTGGTGTCGCCGTGGTGGCGCATTCCCATGAACGCGGCCCATCGCCCGGTGAATCGGCCTTCCAGGCGATCGTCGTGGCGGGTCAGTAGGACGAGGTTGCCGGCGCTTGCGCCGAGCTTGAGGTCGGCGAGCAGCTTCCCGCCAGGGCCGAGCTGCTGTTCCCAGCTCCAGGGGATTCGTGGAACGGAGCAGGTGGCGATGATCCGGTCATAGGGGGCGTGTTCGGGCCAGCCGTCGACGCCGTCGCGCGCAGCCAGGTGGGGGTGTCGCCCGAAGCCGGCCAGTCGTTCTGCGGCGGCCGCGACGAGGTGCACATCGACGTCGATGGAGAACACCAGGTGGTCGCCGAGGCGGTGAGCCAGTAATGCGGCGTTGTAGCCGGTGCCGGTGCCGATCTCCAACACCCGCTGCCCAGCGTGGACATCGAGGATCTCCAGCATGCGCAGCATGAGGTCGGGTTTGGTGCTGGAGGAGGTGGCGCGGCCGTCGGCGTCGATCTCGGTCACCAGCGTGGTCGGCGAGTAGGCCAGCTCCAGGTCTGGCCCGCTGGTGTCGACCTCGACCCAGGCTCCGTCGGGTTGCTGCCGGTAGGCGATCGGCACGAGCAGATGGCGCGGGGTGGCGGCCAGCGCCGCGGCCCACGCCGGGTCGTGCAGGTCACCGGCCTCGGTGAGCGCCGCCACTAACCCGGCCGCGTGGGTGGCCCAGCCGGCGCCGGTGCCAGTGGTGGTCATGCTGCGCCTCCGGTGAGCAGGTCCGCGAGCTGTGCGGTCAATGGTGCCGTGGTGGCGTTCTCGACGAACCCGTACTGCCCGGTGGGGTTGATCTCCAGCAGCACCCACTCGCCAGTGGGCGTGATCACGAAGTCAAGCGCCGCATAGGTGAGGTCGAAGCCGTCCACCAGCAGCCGTATCCCCTCGGCGACGTGCTCGGGCGGGGTGATCAGCTCGTAGGACAGCGAGGCGTAGTCGGTGCGGTAATCCACGTAGGCAGCCTCGCTGCCGGCCGTGATCGAGGCGGCGGTGCCTGGTCCCCGATCACGATCACCCGGCACTCGGCGCCAGCCAGAGCCGGCTCGCGGTAGCTACCGGGCTGCTCCAGGGGCGAGTGTCGGAGATCCTCAAAGGGACCCGCACGGTGACGGCGCTGGAAGTATTCGAGCGCATAGCCGCGGGCTTGGGAATGCCCGACGAGGCGCGCATCCTTCTCGGCCTCGCGCCCATTCACCCTGCTGGACTCGATCACCTCGGACCATCCGGCCGAGCCGAGCTGCTGGCCGTCTACACCTCGCAACAGGCCGCAGTCGGTGACATTCGCACCGCGCTGCGCCACGCCCGCGAGGTGGACATCCTGGCGGTGCGCGGGCTGGGCATCATCGGCCTCAACGACTCGCTGTTACGGCAGGCGATCACCAGCTCGGGCACGCGAGAGGTCCGCGCGCTGCTGCTCGACCCAGACTCCCCGGCCGCTCACCGACGCGCGCGGGAGATCGGCGAGTCGCCCGAGTCGTTCATCAGTGGCGTGCGGCTGTCGGTGGCGCGATTGACGGAGCTGGCCGAGCACACCGACGTCACGGTGGAGGTCCACCTCTACGACCTGTTGCCGACCTGGCGGGTGATCTCGCTGGACGAGACGATGTTCGTCTCGGCGTTCGGTGAGGACAGCGAGGGGCACCTGTCGCCGATGTACAAGATCACCACGTCGGCCTACAGCGGTGCGTTGCATCGAGGTTTTCGCCGGTTCGTCGGCGAGCTGCGACGCACCGCGCGCCGGATCGTATGAACGGGGAGTCGCAGTGGCTATCGAGGCTGAGCTCAAAGCTCGGGTGCGCGATTCCCGACATGTGCGACAGCTCCTCGGGCAGCGCGCGGACGAGGAGGCCAGCGTCTACGCCGATGTTTACTACGACACACCCGACCACCAGCTGACCAGCACAGGCCGCGAGCTGCGAGTGCGCGTGATCCGCACCGAGGCCGGCTCGACAACCCTGCTGACCTACAAGGATGTAACGGTAGACCCGGGCAGCGGGTCCAAGCCCGAGACCGAGACCGCCGTGGACGACCTAGATGCGATGAGCGGCATCCTCGCCGGCCTCGGATTCGAGGAACTGATCGCATTCGAGAAGCACTGCTCCAACTACCGGTTCACCGCGCGCGGTCTCGACCTGCTCGCCACCGTCGCCCACATACCGGAGCTGGACGAGACCTTCATCGAGATCGAGTCACTGGTGGACTCCCACGCCGAAGTAGGCCCCACCCTTGACAGCATCCGAGGGGTCCTGGCGGAACTGGGCCTGACCCGTGACGACGAAACGACCGAGACGTACACCGACGCCGTCACCTCCCGGCGGAACCTGGGGTAGCACCAAGACGCGAGCGGCGGTGGCGCGCGAATGCAGGTAGCGGCGTGAATGATGCGCTCGACGGCCCCGAGCCGGTGCGCGCAGCGGTCGCGGGCCGACCACGCGTCGACCGCTCGCGGCGCAGGCGTTGCCGATCAACGGATGTCATCACTTGGTAAGCCCTGCGATCCGACCGCCCTGACCCAGATGGCTTAGCGTCACGACTCGTGACGATCTCCGTCGGCGTCGTCGACGTCATCCTGCCCTGCCTTGACGAGGCCGAGTCGTTGCCGACGGTGCTGCGCGCGATGCCAGCGGGGTACCGGCCACTGGTGGTGGACAACGGCTCCACCGACGGCACGGCGGAGGTGGCCGCCGCACTGGGTGCGCGTGTAGTGGTCGAGCCGCACCGCGGCTACGGGGCCGCTGTGCACACCGGCCTGGTTGCCGCGACGAGCGACGTCGTCGCGGTGCTGGACGCCGACGGCTCGCTCGACCCGGCGGCACTACCAGCGCTGGTCCAGGC
>JACDBJ010000172.1 GCA_013695005.1 Pseudonocardiales bacterium | reverse complement strand
GGCGTAGATCACGGCGTGCACCCGGTCGCGGAGGCCGAGTTTGTGGAACACGTTGCTCACGTGGGTCTTGACGGTGTGCTCGCTGACGACCATCCGGTCGGCGATCTGGAGGTTCGACAGACCCTGGGCGAGCAGGTTCAACGTGTCAAGCTCGCGGGCGGTCAGGACGTCGGGTGCGGCGCTTCCGGTGTCGGTGAGCCGGCGGGCGGTCCGGCTGCCGACGAAGTCCGCGAGCAGCCGCCGGGTGACGGTCGGCGCCAGCAAGGCATCGCCCGCGGCGACGACCCGCACCGCCGCCACCAGGTCGTCGCGCGCCACGTCCTTGAGCAGGAAGCCGCTGGCCCCGGCGAGCAGCGCGTCGTAGACGTAGGAGTCGAGATCGAACGTCGTCAGCACGAGCACCCGGCTCGCCGGGTAGTCGGCGGTGATCGTCTTGGTCGCCGCGATGCCGTCCATCCGGGGCATCCGGATGTCCATCAGCACGACGTCCGGCCGGTGCGCGGCCGCCAGCTCGATGGCCTCGACGCCGTCGCCCGCCTCCCCGACGATCTCCATGTCGGGCTGGGCCTCCAGGATCATCCGGAAGCCGGCGCGGACCAAGGTCTGGTCATCGGCGAGCAGCGCCCGGATCGTCATGCGGGGTTCCCGGCGCGCAGCGGCAGCACGGCTCGCACTCGCCAGCCGCGGTCGGGCTGTGGGCCGGCGTCGAGGGTTCCGCCGACGAGCGTGACCCGCTCGGTCATCGCCACCAGGCCGTGGCCACCGGGCCGGGGCTCCTGCGCCGCACCGACCCCGTCGTCGGTCACGGTGACGCAGACGGCGTCGTCGGTATAGCTGAGGTCGACCTCGACGTGGGTCGGCCCGGCGTGGCGCACGCAGTTCGTCAACGCCTCCTGCACCAGCCGGTACACCGACAGGTCGACGGCCGCCGGCAGCTCGCGCCGTGGACCGCTGGCGTGCAGCGAAACGTCGACGCCGGCCGAGCGCACCCCGTCGACCAGCTCGTCGATGTCGTCCACACCGGGCTGCGGCCGCAGCGGTGCCTGCTCGCCGTCCTTGAGTACTCCCAGCAGCCGGCGCATCTCGGTCAGTGCCTGCTTGCCCGCGGCGCTGATCGCGTCGAACGCCGACACCGCCCGGTCGGGGTTGCCGGCCACCGCCACCGGCCCGGCCTCGGCCTGCACCACCATCATGCTGAGGTGATGTGCGACGACGTCGTGCATCTCGCGGGCGATCCGGTTGCGTTCCGCGGCCACGGCGGTCGCCGCCTCGGCCGCCCTGGTGCGCTCGAGCTGCTCGGCCCGGTCTCGCAGCTGCGCGGCCAGCTCGCGCCGCCTGCGGGCGGCGTCACCGAGCAGCCATGCGGTGGCGAAGACCGGCAGCAGGAAGGTGGCGTCGCCGAGGTCCGCGGCCGGGTCGAGCAGCAGCGACGCGACGATCCCGGCTGCCGCGATCAGCCCGGCGGCGTAGGCGCGGGTACGGGTGCCGTGCGCGGCGACCGAGTACAGGCTGACCAGCGCGGCGTAGGGCACCGGTGGGTCGGGCAGGCTGGACACGCCGTACACCGCGGTGAGCCCGCCGCACAGCAGGGCGACCGCGAACGGCCAGCGGCGCCGGGCCACCAGCGGCAGGCACTGCGCCACCACCAGCGCGTACCCCCACGCCGGCACCTTCTGGTCCTGCAGCAGCGGCTGCAGCGACAGCAGCAGCGCGAGCAGCATGATCGCCGGATCGGCAAACGGCGACAGCCGCTGCAGCAGGCTCCGTAGATCACTCACAACGGCGATTTTGTCAGCTCGGCGGCGCCAGCGACTCCCTCGCACGACTGATCCGAAGATCGCCCCCGTCGGCGATCCGCCGCCCCAGGCCGTCCTCCTAGCTTCGAGCCGACCCGTTCCGACCGACTCGACCCAGGGAGTGGCGACGATGAGCGAGACGACCACCACCGCATCTGCTCCGCCGGTGCTGCCTGCCATGCGCGCCTCGCTGCGCGGCTACTGGTCCGACGCCCGGCCCGCGCAGCGGCTGGCCTACGTCGCCGGCGCGGTGCTCATCGCCGTCGGGCTGGCCCACGGCGTTGCCTGGCTCGTGGTCGGCGGCTCAGCCGAGGGTCCGCTGTCCTGGCGGAAGCCGAGCACCTTCGGGGTCTCTTTCGGCCTGACACTCATCACCGTTGCGTGGGTGTCCCAGTTCCTGGCGCTGTCCGAGCGTGCGCTGCGCGCGACGCTGGGCGTGCTGGTGGTGTCGTTCGTGATCGAGGTGGCCTGGGTGAGCGTCCAGCATGCCCGCGGAGTGGCCTCGCACTTCAACGACTCGACCGCCCTGGACGAGGCGGTGTTCGTGGCCGCCGGCGTGGTCGTGGTGTTCGCGCTGATCGTGATCGGGTTCTACGCACTGCGCTCGTTCACCTCGTCCACCGCGTCTGCATCCATGACCCTGGCGCTACGTGCGGGTTTGCTCATCCTGTTCGTCTCGATGGGCGCCGGACTGTGGATGATCTTGCGTGGCGCGGCGTTCGACCTCGAACCGGCCACCGTCGGTGCGGCCGGCAGCATCAAGCTCATCCATGCCGTGGGTATGCACGCCATCCAGGTCCTGCCGGGGCTGGCGTGGCTCGCGTCGTTCGGCTTGCTGGTCGAGCGGCAGCGCCACCACCGCGTCGGCCTCGCCGCGCTCGGGTACGTGCTGCTCGTGACCCACACCGCCGTGCTTGCGCTGCTGGGCATCGGGCCAGGCTCCGCCGGTCTGGCAAAGGCGACGCTCGGGGCGGCCGGGGTGGCCTGCCTGCTGGTCGCGGGAGCGGCGGTGCTGGTCAGCCTCCGGTCCCGGAATCCGCAGCGAGCTGCCGGCTGAGAACGTCGGCCTCGCCGCGCAGCCGCTCGGCGTGCTCGCGCTGCCCCAGCCGCTCGTAGTCGGCCGCACCGGCCAACCGCTCGTCAATCTCCGCGCGGACGGTCGCGGCCACTTGCGCCGCCGTGAGCATCCGCCGCGGAACCTCGCCGGCTCCGAGGCCAACGGCGGAGCCTGCGACGTCGGCATCGCCGACGCCCACGCCTGGTTGGTCGGTCGCCATTTGGCTCCGAAACGGGGCACGGACCGGTGCCCCGACCGCTGTTTGGCTCCCAATGGCGCAAGCCGGCCAAGGGCGAGCCGGGCCGCGGAGGCGAGATCACGTCGGCCTGGTTGACCGGAACGGTCCGTCGCGATCAAGCTGGACATGAACTCCGTTCCCATGGCCGCGGACGGGACGCGACGCGAGGGGACGGACAGACGACATGAGCGACGCCGCGGGTTCCCGCGTACCCGAGCCACTGGACCGGGACGCGATGGCGGCGCACGCCGGCGTCGTCTCCGAGTCCGAGCACGAGGCGTTGCGCGCCGACATCCGCACTCTCTCGACGCTGCTCGGGCAGACCGTGGCGCATCAGGGCGGCCCCGAGCTGCTCGAGCTCGTCGAGGAGGTGCGCACGCTCAGCCGCGCCGCCCTCGAAGGTGACGGCGACGCGGCGGCCGAGATCAACCGCGTGCTGTCCTCGCTGGACGCGGGTACCGCCGTAACGCTGGCCCGGGCCTTCTCGCAGTACTTCCAGCTGGCCAACATCGCCGAGCAGGTGCACCGCTCACGGGAGCTGCGCACCCTGCGACCGGCCGACCGCAGGCCGCTGCGCACGCTCATGCAGCGGCTGGCCGACGAGTTCGGCGAGTCCGGACGCGAGGAGGTCAACACCGTTCTCGGCCGCGCCGAGCTGCGCCCGGTGTTCACCGCGCACCCCACCGAGTCGTCGCGGCAGTCGGTGCTCGCGCAGTTGCGGCGCGTCGCCGAGGCGCTCGACCGCGGCGCGTCCGAGGCCGAGCTTGCCGCGCTGGTCGACCTGCTCTGGCAGACCGACGAGATCCGCCCGGGCAAGCCGACCGTGGCCGACGAGGCCCGCGCGATCGGCTGGTACCTGGAGCAGCTCGGCAGCCGCGCGGTGCCCGAGCTGCTCGCGGATTTCGAGTCCGAGGCGGCGGCCGCGGGGTTCGCGGTGCCCGCCGACGCCAGGCCGTTGGTGCTCGGTACCTGGGTCGGCGGCGACCGCGACGGCAACCCCCATGTCACGCCGTCGGTGTCCGCCGAGGTGATGCGCCTCTACGCCGACCGCGCGCTGCGTATCCACCTCGATCTGGTCGAGGCGCTGGTGTCGGAGCTGAGCGTGTCCACCCGGGTGGTCGGCGTCTCCGAGGAGCTGCGCGCGTCGCTCCGTCACGACCGGCGGGCGCTCCCGGAGGTGCACGCCCGCTTCGTCCGGCTCAACGAGTACGAGCCCTACCGGCTCAAGCTCTCCTACATACGGGCCCGGCTGCAGAACACCCGCGCGCGGCTGACCGGTGACGCCCCGCACGAGCAGGGACAGGACTACCACGGCGCCGCCGAGTACCGCGCCGACCTGGCCGTGATGGACCGCTCGCTGCGCGCCCACCTCGGGGAGCGCATCGCCGCAGGCACGCTGGCCCGCGCGCTGCGCACCGCGGGCGCGCTCGGGCTGCACCTGGCCTCGCTCGACGTCCGCGAGCACGCCGACGCCCACCACGAGGCGCTCGCGGCGCTGTACTCACAGCTCGGTGGAGGCAGCGAGCCCTACGCCGAGCTCGACCGCGAGCAGCGGACCGCGCTGCTGTCGCGGGAGCTCGCCGGCGGGCGTCCGTTGGCCTCGCGGCACGGCGAGCTGCCAGAGCCCGCCGACCGGGTGCTCGCGATCTTCGACATGCTGCACGACGCTCAGCACCGCTACGGCGAGGACGCCGCCAGCACCTACATCGTCTCGATGGCCAAGGGCGTCGACGACGTGCTCGCGGTCGTCGTGCTGGCCCGCGAGGCCGGGATGATCGACATCGCGGAGTCCACCGGCCGGTCCTCGGTCGACCTGGTGCCGCTGTTCGAGACCGTGGAGGAGCTCACCCAGGCCGGTGAGCTGCTCGACGGCCTGCTGTCGGACGCCTGCTACCGGCGCCACATCCACCAGCGTGGCGAGGTGCAGGAGGTCATGCTCGGCTACTCCGACTCCAACAAGGGCGCCGGCGTCACGAGCTCGCAGTGGGAGATCCACCGCGCCCAGCGCCAGCTCCGCGACGTCGCGGCGAAGCACGGGGTACGGCTGCGGCTGTTCCACGGCCGGGGCGGCACGGTGGGCCGGGGCGGCGGGCCGTCGGCGGAGGCGGTCGCCG
This sequence comes from Pseudonocardiales bacterium, assembly GCA_013695005.1. Classification (GTDB taxonomy): domain Bacteria; phylum Actinomycetota; class Actinomycetes; order Mycobacteriales; family Pseudonocardiaceae; genus Pseudonocardia. The sequence continues at coordinate 9,077 of JACDBJ010000172.1, read as the reverse complement.
CGACGCCCTTCGGCACGGTCGACGCGACGATGAAGGTCACCGAGCAGGGCGAGGTCATCTCCGACAAGTACTCGCTGCCCGCCCTGGCGCACGACAACCTGGAGATCATGCTTGCGGCAATGCTCGACGCGACGCTGCTGCACCAGTCCGCGCTGTGGCCCGACGACACCCTCGCCCGCTGGGACGAGGCCATGACGGTGGTGAGCGACGCGGCGCAGGCGGCCTACCGCCGGCTCGTCGAGTCGCCGGAGCTGCCGGAGTTCTTCGCCACCGCGACGCCGGTCGAGGAGCTGGGGCTGCTCAACGTCGGGTCGCGGCCGTCGCGACGCCCTGGTAGTGGCACCCGTGGCCTGGAGGACCTGCGCGCCATCCCGTGGGTGTTCGGCTGGACGCAGACCCGGATGGTGGTGCCGGGCTGGTACGGCCTCGGCAGCGGCCTTCGGGCGGCCCGCGACGCGGGCTACGGCCCGGTTCTCGACGAGATGCGCGAGTGGGCGTTCTTCGCAAACCTGCTCGGCAACGTCGAGATGACGCTGGCCAAGACCGACCTGCGGATCGCCTCCACCTACGTCTCTGCGCTCGTCGACCCGTCCAAGCAGGGCCTGTTCGACGACATCCGCGCCGAGCACGAACGGACGCTGCGCGAGGTGCTTCGGCTCGCCGGTACGACAACGCTGCTGGCGCGCCATCCCGTGCTGCGCAACACCCTCGCCGTCCGGGCCGCGTACCTGGAGCCACTGCACCGCCTACAGGTCGAGCTGCTGGCCCAACGGCGCACGTCCGCCGAATCCGAGCCGGGGTCAGAGCCCGATCCCGACCTTCGGCGGGCGTTGCTGCTCACCATCAACGGCATCGCCGCAGGCCTTCGCAACACCGGGTGATGCCGCCTAGGGCTGTTCCTTGGTCATGCGCAGTAGCCAGTCGCGCGACGTGCGGATGAGTACGTAGCGGCGGGCGCCGCCTCGGCCGTGCAGCCGGTTTGCCTCCGGGTGCGCAGGGGCACATCACCCCTATGAGCACCGGATTGTGGATCGGGGTCATCGTTGCCATCGTGGCCGGCGGTCTGATCGCCTACATCGCGCTGCGCAGCGAGTTCCGCGAGTAAGACCGACACAGCGGTCGCGCGAAGCCACCCGGTTAGTGCACTATCTCGCCGCATGACGGAGCAGGCGAGCACCACTGAGCGGAAACCCGGCGAACAACCCGAGCTTCGGCGAGCAATCGGGCCGAAGCTGCTGTTGTTCTTCGTCCTCGGGGACATCCTCGGCACAGGCATCTATGCGTTGACCGGTTCGGTCGCCGGGCAGATCGGCGGCGCGCTCTGGGTGCCGTTCCTGCTGGCGTTCGTCGTCGCGTTCCTCACCGCGTTCAGCTATCTCGAGCTCGTCGGCAAGTACCCGCGGGCAGCCGGCGCCGCGCTCTACACGAACAGGGCATTCAAGATCCAGTTCTTCACCTTCATGGTGGCTTTCGCGGTGATGGCCTCGGGCGTCACGTCGGCTGCCACGGCCGCCAAGGCCTTCGGTGACACCTACCTGAAGCAGTTCATCACCCTTCCGACCTGGGCGGTCGCGGGTGTCTTCATCATCGGCCTCGCCCTGATCAACTTTCGCGGGGTCGGCGAGTCGGTCAAGGCGAACGTCGCGCTCACCATCATTCGAGGTCTCCGGTCTGCTGCTGATCATCGGCGTGGGTGTGTATGCGGTGTCCCAGGGTCAAGGCGAGGCGTCCCGGCTCGTGGAGATCGACACCTCGCAGAACAACGTCTTCCTGGCGATCACCGCGGCCACCTCGCTCGCGTTCTTCGCGATGGTCGGCTTGGAGGACTCTGTCAACATGGCCGAGGAGTGCAAAGAGCCGTCGCGGATCTTTCCCCGCGCGCTGTTGCTCGGGATGGGCATCGCGGCAGCCATCTACGTCATCGTCGCCGTGCTGTCCTCGATGCTGGTCTCGGCCGACGACCTCGCCGCCGCCAAGAGCGACGCGTTGTTCCGTGTGCTGCAGGCCGGTGCGCCCGGCTTCCCGCTGGGGATCTTCGCCGCGATCGGGCTGCTTGCCGTGATCAACTCCGCGCTGAGCAACATGCTGATGGCCAGCCGGCTGCTCTACGGCATGGCGAACGAGCGGATCATTCCGAGGCAGTTCGGCACGGTGCATCCGACGCGCCGCACCCCGTGGGTGTCCATCGTGTTCACCAGCGCGATCGCGTTCGTGCTGGTGACGACCGCGGACATCACGCTGCTCGGCGGTACCACCGCGCTACTGCTGCTGGCGGTGTTCACCGTCGTCAACATCGCCGTCCTCGTCCTGCGCCGCGAGCCGGCGGACCACGACCACTTCGTAGCGCCGACCTGGGCGCCGGTGCTCGGCGTGCTGCTGTGCGGGTTCCTCGCCACACCGCTGTCCGGGCGGCCGCTGCAGCAGTTCGTGGTCGCCGGCATCCTGCTGGTCGTCGGCGCGGCGCTCTGGGTGGTCAACCGCCTGATCGTGGGCAAGGTCGAGTTCGACCCCAGCAAGCTCGGGAAGGACTGACCTCCTAGCCGCCGCTGCCGTACGGGCGGGTGATGATCTCCAGGTTGTGGTCGTTCGGGTCGGCGAAGTAACAGCCGCGGCCACCGTCGTGGTGGTTGATCTTTCCGACTTCGTGGTGACCCGGGTCGGCGTAGTACTCGACGCCGGCCTGCTGGATCCGGCCGAAGATGGTGTCGAACTCGTCCTCGGACACCAGGAACGCGTAGTGCTGCGACGCGATGGGCCCGTCGCTGTCCATGTAGTCCAGCGTCACGCCGTTGCTGGTCTCCACGGGCAGGAATGGGCCGTACGGGGGGCCGACCTCCAGCCCCAGGATCCCGGCCAGGAACTCGGCCGCAGCCCTCCTGTCACGGGCCGCGACGATCGTGTGGTTCAGCTCCACGGTCATGCGCAGGTACCTCCTTCAGCGGCTGCCTTCAAAGTAGCTTGATTGCAAGCGCCACGGTCGGACCGCAATCTTGATCACCTCGGGCAGCGGGAGCTCGCGGCCAGCCGTCCACCCGGTGTCCCATGCGTCCTCGTCGAGCGCGGCGAGGAACGGCCGAGCGAAGGCGACGTCGAACGGGTGCGGCCGAGCACCGAGCCGATCGCGCAAGGACTGCGCAGCCCCGGCCAGCGTCGCAGCCCGATGCGCGTCCCCCGCAGCGGCGTTGACGAGCGACAGTCCCTCCAGGCTCTCGGCCAGCCCCCAATCACCCCCTGACTCCGACAGCACGCAGGCGCGGAGCAGCTCGCCCGCCCCGGCCCGATCGCCCCGCGTCAGCAGGCAGCTCGCGAGGTGGCGGATCGCGCGGGCCTCGTAGGCGACGTCGCCAAGGTCGCGATAGCGGGTGCGTGCCTCCGCGAAGAGCACCTCGGCGCGCTCGACGTCCCCCGCATGCATCACCGCCGCGCCCAGGTTGAGCGCAGAGGTTGCGAGCGGCCAGCCCGCGTCGAGCTGCCGGCAGATCTCCAGACCACGCTCGAACGGCGCGATGGCGTCGCGATACCGGCCGTCGGCCATCGCCGACATACCGCGCAGGGTGAGACCGTTGCGCTCGTCCAGTGGCCGGCCAGTCCGCGCGGCCAGCCCCAACAGCGTCTCGCCGAGCGTGGCGGTGTCGCGGAAATCGCCCTGGTTGTAGGCGAGCCAGCCCGCCCCCCACAGCGCCTTCGCTCTGGCGGCGGGATGTTCGGCGGACTGCATGGCGAGCGCATCGGTGAGCCACCGGTGCCCCTCCGCGAACCCGCCCTGCCACAGCCAGAACATCCACATCGCCCCGGCGAGCCTCAGCGCGACCTCCGCGTCCCCGGCCTGCACCGACCAGCGGAACGCCAGGCGCATGTTCGCCAGTTCGGTCTCCAGGCGGTGGTGCGAGTCGAGCTGGCCGGCCCGTCGCAGCTCCGGCTCTGCCTGTTCGGCCACGGCGACGAAGTGCGCCGCGTGCCGGCGTGCGGTCGGCTCGCCCTCGCCGAGGGCGTCCCGTCGCTGGGCGGCGTAATCCCTGACGACGTCGAGCATGCGGTACCTCGCATCGCCGGATTGCCCGTGGGCGAGTACGACGAGGCTGTGATCGACGAGCGTGCTCAGCTCGGCGATGACATCGACAGCCGGCTCCCCGGCGGCGCACACGGCTTCGGCCGAGCGCAGCGTCCAGCCGGCAAAGACCGACAGGCGTCGTAGGACGGCCTGGCCGTCGGGGTCGAGCAGGTCGTAGCTCCAGCCGACGGTGTCACGCATGGCCCGCTGCCGGGGCGGAAGATCGCGCGGTCCGCCGGTGAGCAGGCCGAAGCGGTCGTCGAGGTGATCGCGCAGCGCCGCCAGGGGAAGGTGCTTCACGCGTGCCGCGGCAAGCTCGATCGCGAGCGGGAGCCCGTCCAGCCGTCGGCAGAGGTCCGGGACGGCGGCGACGTCCTCGCGCACGCTGAGGTCGGGACGCACCGCCTGCGCCCGTTCCGCGAACAGCGTTACGGCTGGACCGTCAGGTTCCAAACCGAGCGGCGGCACGGCGAACTCGCGCTCTCCGCGCAGCCGCAGCGCCGCCCGGCTCGTCGCGAGCACGGTCAGCCCGAGGCAGCCCGCGATCAGGTCCGCGATGAGCGGCGCCGCGTCGAGGACGTGCTCGAAGGTGTCGAGCACGAGCAGGATCCGACGGTCGCCGATTCGCGCCTTGACCAGGTCGGACACCGGTTCGTGCGCCGGGTTCGCGCCGAGCGCGCGGGCCAGCAGCGGGGCGACGAGCGTGGCGTCGCGAGTCTCCGCCAGCGAGACGAAGCACACGCCGTCGGGGAAGTCCGGCCGCGCGGCCAGCAACACCTCGATGGCGAGCCTGGTCTTGCCGATCCCGCCGGCGCCGGTGAACGTGAGCAGGCGGACCTGCGGGTCGAGCAGGCTGGCAAGGACCGCGGCGAGCTCGTGCTCGCGTCCGATCAGGCGGGTCGGTGGCACCGGCAGTGCGGCGGCTTGCAGCTCGCGGCCGCCCAGCTCGGGTGGCGACGCAGCCCGATGCCCGCGCGCCACAGCCTCGAACAGCGTCCGCTCGTCGCCTGCAATGCCGAGCGCCGCCGCGATGCGGGTCGCCGTATCGCGATAGACGCCATCGCGGAGTCCACGCTCGACGTCGCTGACGGTGCGGGCACTGATGCCGGCCCGCTCCGCGAGCTCCTCCTGGGTCAGGCCGGCGCCGCGGCGGTGCCGCCGCAGCAGCGGTCCTAGCGCGGTGTCCTCCATCGCGTGCACCCTTCCACCGTGATCGTAACGACAGCGGCTCGCCGACTCGGTGAGCAAGCCGGTGACCTGGGCGGTGAACTCTTCGTGGTGCCCCGGGGCCGAACGCGCGACCGTGCTCGTGTCAGGTCACACCCCCATCAGGGAGGAACCCCATGTCCACCGAAACCAACAAGAAGCTCGTGCGCCGCTTCTACGACGAGGCCCTCAACGATCGGCGCGTCGAGGTGATCGACGAGCTGGCGTTGGCCGACTATGCCGAGCACGACCCGCTGCCTGGGCAGCGCGACGGGCTTGTGGGGTTGAAGGACCGAGTCACCATGTTCATCGAGGGCCTCGCGCCCACCTTCACCGTCGAGGACGTCATTGCCGAGGGCGACCGGGTGGTCGTCCGCTGGACCAACAACGGCACGCACGTCGGCGCCTTTCTCGGCATCCCGCCGACCCGCCGGTCCTTCAGCATCGCCGGGATCGACATCTACCGGATGGAGAACGATCGGATGGCCGAGCACTGGCATGTCGTCGACCAGCTGACCATGCTCCAGCAGCTCGGCCTAGTCCCCTCGCCCGAGGGCGCCCCCGCCTAGACCGGCGCGGATCAGGCCTCGGCCCGATGGCCGCCCGTATGATCGGGCGGCCATGACCGAGGCTCCCGCGACCATCCGCGTCCTGCTTGCGGAGGACAGCTACGTCGTCCGCGAGGGGGTCCGGGCGCTCATCGAGACCCAGGGCGGGCTTGAGCTCGTGGGCACCTGCAGCGATCTCCCGGAGCTGCTCGCCGCGATCGACGAGCTCCGCCCCGACGTGGTGCTGACCGATATTCGGATGCCGCCGACGCAGACCGACGAGGGGGTGCGGGCGGCCCAACAGCTGCGCCGCGAGCACCCGGACATCGGAGTCGTGGTGCTGTCCCAGTACGTCGAGGAGAGCTACGCGGTGCGGTTGTTCGAGGACGGCTCGGGTGGCCGCGCGTACCTGCTCAAGGAGCGGGTGGGCGACGTCGAGGACCTGGTCGAGGCGATCCGTGAGGTGCACCACGGTGGCTCGGTCGTCGACCGCGACGTCGTCGACGCGCTGATCACCGCGCGCGCCAGGCAGCGCTCGCCGATCGACGACCTCACCTCCCGCGAGCGCGAGGTTCTCTCGCACATCGCCCGCGGCAGCAACAACGCGGCGATCGCCAAGCTGCTCACGTTGTCGCCGCGTGCGGTCGAGAAGCACATCAACTCGATCTTCGCGAAGCTCGGCCTCGGCGACGAGCCCGACAGCAACCACCGGGTCCGTGCGTTGCTGCTCTACATCGCCGCGACCGGCGCAGAGCGCCCCTGATCGGGGGTGTGCAGGCACCACTGTCCGTACACATGCCCTCACTGTTTCGCCAGGACCCCTCGCCGGGAGATCATTTAAGGGTGATGACTGCCGTCACAGTGCTCATCGTGGATGATCAGGCCCCGTTCCGGGACGTGGCCCGACTCGTCGTGGACATGGCCGACGGGTTCGCGGTGGTCGGCGAGGCCGCCGGTGGCCGGGAGGCTGTGGCCGCAGCCGCCGAGCTGCATCCCGCGCTTGTGCTGATGGACATGAACATGCCGGACATGGACGGCTTCTAGGCCACCCGGCAGATCCGCGCTGCGAACCCGCAGACCCGCGTGCTCATGCTCTCGACCCACGACCCGGCCGACTACCGCACCCAGGCCCGAGCCGCCGGCGCGTGCGACTTCATCACCAAGTCGGCCTTCGACCCGTTCGTCCTCCAGGACGCCTGGGCCGGCGCGACGTCTGACGCGTGATCTCTGTTCAACGCTCGGAGATTGTGATCCTCACACGTTCCCTGGACCATGTGAGGACCACATCTAGCGCGCGAAGCGGGTTGTCCACAGCTTCGTCGTTCGGTGCCCGTAGCCGCTGGAGGCGGGGCACCCTCGAGCGGTGGACCCGTTCATCCCCGAGCTCGCTCTCCGAAAGAGTCTGCTGGCGGCCGGATTCAGCGACGACGAGCTGCGTCGGATGTGCTCGACGCGACTGCTGACGGCTATCCGGCCGGGGGCCTATGTACGGTCGGACGACGAGGCATCGGCGTTGGCTTTGAGTTTCGCGTCCAGGGAGCGGATTTCGGTAGTCAGGTCCGCGGCAAGTTGCTTGCGAATCCGCTCGATCTGACCGGCGGGACGGATCGTTCGCAGCAGCGCGGCAGCCTTCGCCGCAGACAGATCACGGGATGCGCCGCCAGCCAGGAGCGCCCGGAACAGGGCGTGGAGCTGGTTCACCGCGCGTACTCGGGCCTGCGCGAGGTTCGTTCGCCGCTCGTCCAGCAGCGCCAGTGCATCGGCCGAACCCTCGGTCATCAATGGTCTCGCATCGCCCTGCAGCGCGGCGACACAGGCCGCGGCGGCGGCATCTATGCGGTCGTTCTTGCGACCTCCGCCGCGAGAGAGTTGCCGGACCCGGGCCGTCGCGGTCGAGGACACGTCAACGACCTGTTCTCCCCGCGCGAGTAGCCAGGACGCCAAGTGGCGCCCCAAGCCCTCGGCGTTCTCGATGGCCCACCGGCGCTGCGGCCACTGGGAAGCCCAGGCCAGCATCCGGCGGTACTCCCGCAGGGTGGCATCGACGCGGATCGAGCCAACTTCACGATTCGTTTCCGGTTCCACGGCCGCAGCCGTGTGGGTGGACTTGTGCGGATCGATACCGATCAGCATCATCGGGCACGGTCCCTTCTCGCGACTGGAATGGGGATCCGCGGCTGACATCCCGACTTCGAGAATCCTTGCTGGCCTCGAGATCATGCCTCTGTTGAGTCAAGCCGCGAACGGACACCGGGCGGGTCGACACACCCAAAGCGAGCCAGCCCGCAGGCGGCAGGAAGTACTCGAGTCAGCCCACCCGGCGTCCTGCGGCACGCTACGGGCGGCCAACCCGATCACGTCACCGCTGCCCCTATACAAGTCAGGAAGTACTGGTCCATCGCCTCGCCGAGGCTCAAGCCACCTGCGGCGAGGGCGAACGGCAGGATGACCAGCGTCGCCCCTGCGAGCGCGGCGATGGCGTAGGCGAGCGCGTTGGGCAGCCTCAACGTGGCCGCGGGGCGTTCGGTGCTGCTCATCGCGTCACATCCGAGACATGCCGGTGGGCGTCGTTGTCCGCTCCAGGTCCACGTCAGCCTGCGGCATCGGGCCGGTCCGGGAAAGGGCGCACGCGGGTGCGGCGACGGTGGTGCCAGCTACACCAGCGCTGGCAGGGTCTGCACCCATGGACGAGCTCACGGCACGGGCCATGATCAAGCAGCACTTCGACTGGTCGGGCAGGGACGAGGTACGGGCGTCGCAGCTCTACGCCGAGGACGTAGTGCTGGAGTTCCCGCAGGGCGGTGAACGGGTCCGCGGCCGGGCCAACATCGTCGCCTTCCGCAGCGCCTACCCAGCGCGGCTGAGCTTCGAGATGCATCGCACGACCGGCCGCGACGACCTGTGGGTGAACGAGTACACGATCCGCTACGACGAGGTGAACCCGCACTTCGTCGTCGGCATCATGGAGTTCGCCGACGACCAGGTCGTCCGCGAGACGATCTACCTCACCCAGGGCTGGGAGCCGCCCGCCTGGCGCGCCCAGTGGGTCGAGCCGATCAACCCGCCCTGCACACCATGATCGCCGTTTGGGTGGGTTAACGCTCGCTCAGCGCGCGTCTCGCCACCCAAACGGCGATCATGTTAGGCGCCGGCCAGCGAGTTGAAGCCCTCTTGCGCCTCCGCACTACTTACTCCTACTTTAGGAGTATGACCGCAGAAGCGACATACGTTCTGATCCCCGGCGCCGGCGGACTTGCCATGTACTGGCACCT
>JACDBJ010000227.1 GCA_013695005.1 Pseudonocardiales bacterium | reverse complement strand
CTGCGCAGCGAGGCGTTGCCCGGCCTGCCGCCGCTGACCGGCGGGATGGTCGGCTACCTCGGCTACGACGTCGTACGGCGGCTGGAACGGCTCCCGTCGCTGGCCACCGACGACCTGCAGCTGCCCGAGCTGGTGATGCTGCTAGCCACCGACCTGGCCGCGCTGGACCACCACGAGGGCACCGTCACACTGATCGCCAACGCGGTGAACTGGGACGACTCCGAGGAGCGGGTCGACGACGCCTACGACGACGCGATCGCCCGGCTGGACCGGATGACCGCGGAGCTGGCCACGCCGTCGGCTCCTACGGTCGCGGTCTACCAGCCGGTGCAGCCGGAGTTCACCCGCCGGCGCAGCGTCGCCGAGCACTGCGCGGCCGTCGAGGTCGCCAAGGAGCAGATCCGCGCCGGTGAGGCCTTCCAGGTGGTCGTCTCGCAGCGTTTCGAGATGCCGATGAAAGGCAGCCACCCACTGGACGTCTACCGGGTGCTGCGGGCCACCAACCCCAGCCCGTACATGTACCTGCTGCGGCTGGCCGACGCGACGACGGGCGAGCCGTTCGCCATCGTCGGCTCCAGCCCCGAGGCGCTGGTCACCGTGCGGGACGGCCGGGCCACCACGCACCCGATCGCGGGCACCCGGTGGCGGGGCGCCACCGAGGAGGAGGACGTGCTGCTGGAGAAGGACCTGCTGGTCGACGAGAAGGAGCGCGCGGAGCACGTGATGCTCGTCGACCTCGGCCGCAACGACCTCGGCCGGGTGTGCGAGCCCGGGTCGGTGCGGGTGCACGGCTTCTTCCGGGTGGAGCGCTACAGCCACGTCATGCATCTGGTCTCCACGGTCACCGGGCTGCTGCGGGCGGGGTGCAACGCCTTCGACGCGGTGGTTGCGTGCTTCCCGGCCGGCACGCTGTCCGGGGCGCCGAAGCCGCGCGCGATGGAGATCATCGAGGAATTGGAGCCGACCCGGCGCGGGCTCTACGGCGGCATCGTCGGCTACCTCGACTTCGCCGGCGACGCAGACACCGCGATCGCCATCCGCACGGCGCTGGTTCGCAACGGGGTGGCATACGTGCAGGCCGGCGGCGGGATCGTGGCCGACTCCGACCCGCTCGCCGAAGACGCGGAGTGCCTGAACAAGGCCCGCGCGGTGCTGTCCGCCATCGCGACGGCGGGGACGCTTGCGGACCCGCCCATGGGCACGGCGGGGACGCTTGCGGACCCGCCCTCTGCAGCCACCGCCACCGCCACCGCCACAGACGTGTGAGCGGTCGGCGGGCGCTGTGGACCGCGGTCGGCGGGTTGCTGGCGGCGGCCGTCGTGCTGTGGGGCGGCGGGCGGCTGCTCGGTGGTGACGCCGAACAACCGCTCGGCGGGCTGGCGCTGCTCGCACTAGCCGGCGTGGCCGGAGCGGTAGCCAGCGGCGGACTGGTCCGCCGGGTGATCGGTGGGCTGCTGGTCGTCGCCGGGGTCGCCGGCATCGTCCTGCGTGGCGCACCGTCCGCACAGGCACTGCTCGCCCTAACCGGCTGCGTGTTGCTCGCCGCGGCCGGTGCCCTCCTCGCATGGCGCGGCCAGGCCATGCCGCGGTTGGGCAGCCGCTACGCCGCCCCCGGCTCACGCCCCCCCGACCCCGACCTCGCGGCATGGCGGGCGCTGGATGCCGGCCGTGACCCCACCGATCACACCGACCGCGAGTAGGTGCCATGCGCAAGATCGTCGTGATGATGCAGACCACGCTGAACAACCGCATCGCGAACGCCGACGGGGAGTTCTGGGAGCCGTTCCCGTGGGGCGAGCAGGAGATGGCCTACCTCAACCAGGACTTCCGGGACGCCGACACCTGGGCGCTGAGCCGGGTTCTCTACGAGGCGATCGTCCCCTGGTGGGACACCGTGGCCAGGGGAGAGGTCCCCGACGACGCGCCGCTCATCTCCGCGGCGGATCGCGAGTTCGCCCAGCTGCAGAAGGACATGACCAAGGTCGTCTTCTCCACCACCCTGGAGCCGAACGAGGACCGCACCGTCGTCAGCGGCGACCTCGCCACGGAGCTCGCCGCGCTGAAGGAACAGGACGGCACGAAGATCATCCTGTCCTGCGCCCGGCCACCCTTGGGCCGATCGCCGACACCCGCGGCCTGGTGGACGAGTACCTCCTCGCCGTGCATCCCGCGGTCATCACGGCTGGTCCGCGGCTGTTCGATGGCCTTTCCACCGATCTCGCCCTGGAGCTCGCGGAGTCGAAGGTGTTCGACGGCGGTGCTGTCGTCCTGCGTTACCGGACCGTCTGGTCATAGGGCCGTGTGCAAGTGCCGTTCGCCGCAGTTCTAGGCTCGGTAGCTAGCATGACTCGGGCGTCGGGGTAGCGCCGGTCGGTTCGTCGGCCAGCTCCCTTGAACGTGTGTGGCCCCGGGACGGAAGGGGAGTCGCTGGCGTGAACGTCTTGGAGTCGATCCTCGACGGCGTGCGCAGCGACCTCGCGGTACGCGAGGCGGCAGTGAGCTTCGCCGAGGTGAAGCAGCAGGCCGTGGCGGCGCCACCACCACAGGACGCGATGGCCGCGCTCAACGAGCCCGGGATCGGCGTCATCGCGGAGGTCAAGCGCCGCAGCCCATCCCGCGGCGACCTCGCCCCGATCACCGACCCCGCCGCGCTCGCCGCCGAGTACGTCGAGGGCGGTGCACGGGTGGTCAGCGTGCTCACCGAGGGTCGCCGGTTCGGCGGCTCGCTCGACGACCTGCGTGCCGTCCGGGCCGCGGTGCCGGTGCCGGTGCTCTGCAAGGACTTCGTCGTCAGCACGTACCAGGTGCACGAAGCGCGCGCTGCCGGCGCGGACCTCGTGCTGCTCATCGTCGCCGCCCTGACAGAGCAGGCGCTGCATTCGCTGTTGGACCGGGTGGAGTCGCTCGGCATGACGGCGCTGGTCGAAGTGCACGACGAGGAAGAAGCCGACCGTGCGCTCGAAGCCGGCGCCGGGCTGATCGGCGTGAACGCCCGCGACCTGCGTACGCTCGCCATCGACCGTTCGGTCTTCGGCCGGATCGCGCCGGGGCTGCCCAGCGAGGTGCTCCGGGTGGCGGAGTCCGGCGTCCGCAGTGCGGGCGACCTGCTGACCTATGCCGGCTACGGCGCCGACGCCGTGCTGGTGGGCGAGGGCCTAGTCACCAGCGGGGACCCGCGAGCCGCGGTCACCAAGATGGTCGCCGCGGGCTTCCACCCGTCGTGCTCCAGAGCCGTGCGATGACGGCACACACGACCAAGGCGGGCACGACGCAGGCCACCGCAAGCGACGGCGTCGCCGAGCGCAGCAGCCACGATCCCGACCGGCGCGGGCACTTCGGCCGCTACGGCGGCCGGTTTGTGCCCGAGGCACTGATCGCGGCGCTCGACGAGCTGGAGACGTTCTACGACAAGGCCCGCACCGACCCCGACTTCCTCGCCGAGCTGGACCGGTTGCAGCGCGACTACGCCGGCCGTCCGTCCCCGCTGACCGACGCCACGAAGCTGGGTGAGCACGCGGGCGGCGCCCGGATCCTGCTCAAGCGCGAGGACCTCAACCACACCGGCTCCCACAAGATCAACAATGTGCTCGGGCAGGCGCTGCTCACCCAGCGGATGGGCAAGTCCAGGGTGATCGCAGAGACCGGCGCCGGCCAGCACGGCGTGGCCACGGCCACCGCCTGCGCGCTGCTCGGCCTCGACTGTGTCGTCTACATGGGCGAGGTCGACACCCAGCGTCAGGCACTGAGCGTGGCTCGCATGCGGCTGCTCGGCGCCGAGGTCGTCCCGGTGAAGACCGGCTTGCGGACGCTCAAGGACGCGATCAACGAGGCGTTGCGGGACTGGGTCACCAACGTCGACGACACCCACTACCTGTTGGGCACGGTGGCAGGGCCGCATCCGTTCCCGGTGATGGTCCGCGACTTCCACCGGGTGATCGGTATGGAGGCCCGCGAGCAGGTGCTCGAGCGGGTCGGCCGGCTGCCCACTGCGGTGGCGGCCTGCGTCGGCGGCGGCTCGAACGCGATCGGCATCTTCCACGCCTTCATCGACGACGCCGACGTGCGGCTGGTGGGATTCGAGGCGGCCGGCGACGGCATCGACACCGGCCGGCACGCCGCCACCCTCACCAGTGGCTCGCCGGGTGCGCTGCACGGCGCGATGTCCTATCTGCTGCAGGACGACGACGGCCAGACCGTCGAGACGCACTCGATCTCCGCCGGGCTGGACTACCCGGGCGTCGGCCCGGAGCACGCGTTGCTCAAGGACAGCGGCCGCGCCGAGTACCGGCCGATCACCGATGCCGAGGCGATGGAGGCGTTCGCGCTGCTCAGCCGCACCGAGGGCATCATCCCGGCCATCGAGTCCGCGCATGCCGTCGCGGGTGCGCTGCAGCTCGGCAAGGAGCTCGGCGACGACGCCGCTGAGGCGGTGTTGCTGGTCAACCTCTCCGGCCGCGGCGACAAGGACATGGACACCGCTGCGCGCTGGTTCGGACTCGCCGAGCTGTGAGCCTGCGTTGAGCCGTGTGTCGAGTGTCGATGCCGTGTTCGCGGCCTGCCGGGCCGACGAACGCGCCGCGCTGATCGGCTACCTGCCCGCCGGTTACCCGACGGTCGACGACTCAGCGCGGCTGATGGCGGCGATGACCGACGCAGGTTGCGACCTGATCGAGGTCGGCGTGCCGTACTCAGACCCGGTGCTCGACGGCCCGACGATCCAGGCCGCCGCCGAGACTGCGCTGCGCGGCGGAACCCGGATGCGTGACGTGCTCGCGGTCGTCGAGCGCGTCGCCGAGGCCGGCGGCGCACCGGTCGTGATGACCTACTTCAACCCCGTGCTGCGCTACGGCGTGCCGGCCTTCGCCCGCGACCTCGCCGCTGCGGGCGGCCTCGGCGCGATCACGCCGGACCTCATCCCCGACGAGGCGGGTGAGTGGCTCGCGGCCTCTGCCGAGCACGACCTGGCCCGGATCTTCCTGGTGGCGCCGTCGTCCATCGAGGAACGCATCGCCTCCACGGCGTCGGCGAGCAGCGGTTTCCTGTACGCGGCATCCACGACGGGCGTCACC
>JACDBJ010000220.1 GCA_013695005.1 Pseudonocardiales bacterium | reverse complement strand
GCCGGGGCTCCCGCGGTCTCACGCACCCGGCGCACCACCATCGCGATGTCGTCCCAGCTGACCCAGCCCGCGAGCCGGCGGGCGTACTCGTCGCGCAGCTCCTCGCGGCGGATCCTGGCGACCAGCGGCACCGTGCGTTGCAGCGCCGCGACCCGCCCCTCGGCGGTGTCGAGATTGTGTTCGCGCAGCATGCTGCGGATGGCGAACTCGAACAGCGGCTCGCGGCGGGCCACCAGGTCACGCACCGCGACGTCGCCGTGGGCCTGACGCACCTCGCACGGGTCGAGCCCGTCGGGTGCGATCGCGACGTAGGTCTGCCCGGCGAAGCGCTGGTCACCCTCGAACGCCTTGAGCGCCGCCGCCTGCCCTGCGGCGTCCCCGTCGAAGGTGTAGATCACCTCGCCGAGGTCGAAGGAGTCGTCGCCCATCAGCCGGCGCAGCACCGAGATGTGCTCGCTGCCGAACGCGGTACCGCAGGAGGCGACCGCCGTGGGCACGCCGGCGAGGTGCATGGCCATCACGTCGGTATAGCCCTCGACGACGACGGCCTGGCGGCGTCGGACGATCTCGCGCTTGGCCAGGTCGAGCCCGAACAGCGCGTGCGTCTTGCGGTACACGGGCGTGTCGGAGGTGTTGATGTACTTCGCGTCGAGCTGGTCGTCGTCGAAGATGCGGCGCGCGCCGAACCCGACGACGTCCCCGCCGAGGTCGCGGATCGGCCACAGCAGCCGGCGGTGGAACCGGTCGATCGGCCCCTTGCGCCCTTCCTTGGCCAGGCCCGCCTTGAACAGCTCGTCCAGCGTCAGCCCGCCCGCGAGCAGGCGCTTGGTGAGCTGGTCCCACCCGGACGGCGCGAAGCCGCATCCGAAGCGTTCTGCCGCCTCGCCGTCGAACCCGCGGGCGGTCAGGAACTCGCGTGCCGTCGCGGCCTCCGGCGTGCGCAGCTGCTCGGCGTAGAACTCCGCAGCCAGCCGGTTGGCCTCCAGCAGCCGCGAGCGGGTGCCGCGGTCGCGCTGGACCGAGCTGCCTCCCCCGGTATAGGTCAGCCGGAAGCCGATTCGGTCCGCCAACCGCTCCACGGCCTCGACGAAGCCCACGTGTTCGATCTTCATCACGAAGTCGATCACGCTGCCGCCCTCGCCGCAGCCGAAGCAGTGGAAGGTGCCGTGCGTCGGGCGGACGTTGAACGACGGCGTCTTCTCGTCGTGGAACGGGCACAGACCGCGCATCGAGCCGGCCCCGGCCTGGCGCAGCGCGACGTACTCACCGATCACCTCGTGCACCGGATTGCGGTCGCGGACCTCAGCGATGTCGCTGTCTCGGATCCGCCCCGCCACGGCGGCGAGTCTAGGCCGCGTCCCGACGCGCGGTCGGGCCTGTCACATCGAAGGCGCTGTCACATCCGGCAGGGCTGTCTCGTCCTCGGGTGACCCGACGAGCGCGCGAGGAGGCAGGATGCCGGTCATGGGCGTCGCAGATCTGGCTGGGCTGGCCGAGGAGTTCGAGGGGCACCGCCCGCAGCTGTTCGCGGTCGCCTACCGGCTCACCGGCAGCCGCCACGACGCCGAGGACGCCGTGCAGGAGGCGTGGCTGCGGCTGTCCCGGCTCGATGCGAGCGACCGTGCCAACGTGCGTGACCTGCGCGGATGGCTGATCACCGCCGTCGGCCGGCTCGGGCTGGACAAGCTGCGCTCGGCCGCCAGCCGCCGGGAACGCTACGTCGGGCCGTGGCTGCCCGAGCCGCTCGTGACCTACGTGGAGGATGACACCGACCCGCTCGCCGCCGTCGTGCGGGACGAAGGTGTGCGGATGGCGGCGGTGCTCGTGCTGGAGCGGCTCACGCCGGACCAGCGGGTGGCGTTCGTGCTGCACGACGCGTTCGGCGTGCCGTTCGCCGAGATCGCCGACGTGCTTGGCTGCTCGACCGACACCGCGCGGCAGCACGCCTCCCGGGGCAGGCGGGCGGTGGCCGCCGCCGACCCAACGCCGCGGGTGTCGCTATCGGAGCAGCGGGATGCGCTGGAGGGTTTCGTGGCCGCGCTGGCCACCGGTGACGTGGACGCCGTCGTGGCGCTGCTGCACCCCGACGCGGTGGTCGTCGGCGACGGTGGCGGTCGGGAGAACACCGCGCGGCGGCCGGTCGTGGGCGCGGACAAGGTGGCGCGGTTCCTGCTCGGGCTGCAGCAGCGATACGGCGCCGCGCAGCTGGCGGCGATGCGGCCGGTGCTGGTCAACGGCGACCTCGGCATCCTGTTCCCCGCTTGGGCGGGCGACGCCGACCACCCTCCGATGGCCGTGCGGGTCACGACGTTCGCCATCCGCGACGGCCGGGTCGCCGCGCTCTACGACATCGTCAACCCCGAGAAGCTTCAGCTGCCTGTGTGACGGGCGCGAGCTTCACCTGACAGGCGGCGTCGAAGCCCTGACCGGTGATGCCGAGCGCGGAGTTGAAGCGGGCCCGCATGTTCTCCAACGCGATCGAGTGGGTCAGCTCCACCAGCCCACGGTGGCCCAGCCGGGTGTTCAGCTCGGTGACCATCTCGTCGGTGACGGCCGTCGGCATCGACGTCATGGCGTCGGCGTAAGCCAGCGCCAGGCGCTCGGTGTCGTCGAACAGCTCGCTGGTCGGGTAGTCGTCGATCGTCCGCAGCCGCTCGATGTCCAGGCCGTCCAGCCGCATCAGCATCGTTCCGAAGTCGACGCACCACTCGCACTCCACCTTCGTGGCGACCCGGTAAACCACCAGCTCACGCAGCCGCTTGGACAGCTCGTGACTGGCCTTCTCGTTGGCGAGCTCGAACATCGCGACGGCCAGCGACACCCCCCGGTGGTGGCGCATCACGGCGAACGGCTCGGGCACGTCGCCGTAGCGGCGGCGCGTCATCCAGTAGGCGAACCGGCCCCACAGGCCGGCTTTGGAAGTGGGAACGGGTTCGATTCGGCTCATGCGCCTAGGACGGGGCACACCCCTGGTCCGTGACGCGTCTAGACGAGGCGCGCGTGCCAGGACACGGCTTGCTGGTCGGTCAGCAGGGCGACCTGATCGACGACCACCCTCGTGCGGGCTGCGTCGTCCGCAGCGTCGTGCCAGGACGCGGCGAGGGCCGGCTCGAGCTCGTCCGGCGCCTTCGCCAGCAGCGCGTCGACCAGCTCGGCCAGCAGCTCACGTTGGGCGCGCTGCAGCGTGAGGCGCTGCGGGTCGCTCATCACGTAGCGCAGCGCCACCGCCTTGAGCAGCGCGACCTCCGCGGCCACTTGCGCCGGCATGACCAGGTCGGCGGTGTAGCGCCGGACCGGCCGGCCGCTGGCGTGCGCGGCCAGGGTGG
>JACDBJ010000187.1 GCA_013695005.1 Pseudonocardiales bacterium | reverse complement strand
GCGCGGCTGGGGCGCAGTCGGTCCACGATCAGCCGGGAGTTGCGGCGCAACGCAGAGTCGGGCGGTGGCTAGCTGGCCAGCTCGGCACACGCGATGGCCTACCACCGCGCCTCGCGAGCGAAGCCGGCGAAGCTGGCCACGAACTTGGCGCTGCGGGCGGTGCTCGAGCAGGATCTGGACAAGAAGTACTCACCGGAACAGATCACCGGCCGGCTGGGTCTGCAGTTCCCCGACGATGCGGAGATGCGGGTGACACCCGAGACCATCTACCAGTGGCTCTAGGTGCAGTCCCGCGGCGCGCTGCGCCGCGATCTGGCGGTGTGTCTGCGCACCGGCAGGGTACTGCGGCGGCCCAGCCGCAAGACCGGCCAGCGCAAGAACCGGATCCCGAACATGATCAATATCAGCGAGCGGCCACCCGAGGTCGAGGACCGCGCGGTGCCCGGGAACTGGGAGGGCGATCTGATCATCGGCCAGCGCAACCAGACCGCGATCGGCACCCTGGTCGAACGCCAAACCGGATATGTGATGCTGCTGCACCTGCCCGAGGGCTACAAACCTGAACAGGTCCGTGACGTGCTCGCCGCGAAGATCAAAACCCTGCCCGAGTCGCTGCGCTTGTCGCTGAGCTGGGACCAAGGACCGCAGATGCGCGACTGGAAACACGTCGCCGTCGACGCCGGCATCGACATCTACTTCTGCGACCCGCACTCACCCTGGCAGCGCGGCACCAACGAGAACACCAATGGCTTGCTGCGCCAGTACTTTCCGAAGAGCACCGACCTCAGCGTGCACAGCGCTGCTGACCTCGACTGGGTCGCCCAAGAACTCAACGATCGACCCCGCAAACCACTAGCGTTCCAGAAACCGATCGAACTCATCGGCGACGTCCTGTTGCGATGACCGCCAGAATCCGCCGTTCGGCTATCGGGCACTCACCGGCGTTGCGTTGGGGGCTCCTTGTCGGTGAGTAGCGCGTCGACGGTCGAATCGCCGGTCGGTGGGTCGTGTCGAGTGGGTGCGCCTGCGGCGACGAGGGCTTCGACGGTGCCGGGGTAGTCGCCGTCGTCGGCGTGGTTGTTCTGCAGTTTCCAGATCGCGCAGTCGAGCGGGGTGGGTCCGTCGTCGCTGAACGCGCAGTCGTTCAGATCGGCGCCGCGGGAGATCAGCAGTCGTACGGTGTCCGCGCGGCCGTTCATCGCTGCCTGTTCGAGCGGCGTGAAGTTGCTCCAGCCGCGGGTGTCGACCGGCATGCCGCTGTCGAGCAAGGCTTGAACGACGTGGGTTCGGCCGAGCCCAGCGAGCTGGCCGACGATCCAGCCGTAGCCGCCGCCGGGGATCCCGAGCGCGGGCGGCGGCGCCTCAGGCAGGTGCACCGACTCGCCGCGTGCGATGGCCAGTACCGCGGCGTCGACCTCGTCGAGTTCCGCGACGGCGCCCCGCGCGACCAGCAGATCGTAGGCGGCCAGGTGCCGCAGCGCGCGGCCAGCGCGAGCGGGCGCCGCCCCTTGTCCCACCGATCCCAGGGCAGGTTCAGGTCGGCACTGGCATCGAGCAGCAGCGTCAGGATCGGTACGCCACGGCCGCGGGCGATGGCGTGGTGCAGACAGCGGTGGGCGTTGACGTCGACGCCGCGGTCGACAAACCATCGCAGTCCCGCGGCGTCCTCGAATCGAAATGGGCCTGCCACGGAGATCAGTAAGGTCCTTCATCCACCGATAGCGTGCGCAGGCAGCCAGGACTGGGTGAAGGCCGGCCTCCCGGTCGAGGACGACCAGGCCGCCTGCCGGACGTGTGGGTGCGGGACCGGGGCTAGGGCGACGCCGTCAACGCGTCGGTCAACAACGCCACCAGGGCCTCGAGTTGCACGTCTGCGGAGGACGACACTTCGTCTTCCGAACCGTCCAGCGCCCGTGCGGCGAGCCCCGCCTTGTTGTCGATCAGCTCGGCGATCCTCGCGTCGATGGTCTGGGCGGCGATGATGCGCCACGCGGTGACGGGCTCCGTCTGACCGATGCGGTGGCTGCGGTCGATGGCCTGGGTTTGCTCCGCGTCGGTCCAGGAGAGCTCGGCGAGCACGATGTTGGAGGCGACCTGCAGGTTGATACCGACCCCGGCCGCGGTCAGGGAACAGACCGCGATCGCGACGTCGGGATCGTTCACGAACGCGTCGATCTGCTTCTGCCGCACCGTCCG
>JACDBJ010000179.1 GCA_013695005.1 Pseudonocardiales bacterium | reverse complement strand
TGGGCCGGCCCGTGGCCGCTCGAGCAGCGCTGGTGGGACACCGCCGCCGCACCCTGCAGCCGCCTACAAGTGATCACCGACGACGGCGCCGCCCTGCTGCTGAGCTGCCGGAACACCCGCTGGACGGTCGTCGGCATCTACGACTGAGCATCAAGACGTCATTGAACGAGATGCTATGATGCACAAGTGCGCACTACCGTCACGCTCGACCCCGACACCGCGGCCTTGATCCAACGCCGGATGCGTGAGCGCGGCATCTCGTTCAAAGAGGCACTGAACGATGCAATCCGGGCCGGGGCTGGCGAGGGGCCGAAGGCCCCGTTCCGAACCGCGACCGCTCAGCTGGGAGTCCCGCCGGTCAACCTCGATCGTGCACTGCAACTCGCGGCGGAGCTGGAGGACGACGAGCTGATCCGCAAGAGCCGGCTGGGCAAGTGAAGCTCCCTGATGCCAACGTGCTGATCTATGCCGTCAACACGTCGGCCGAGCACCACGACCAAGCGCGGGAGTGGCTCGATGGCACCCTCAACGGTCGTGACTCGGTCGGGTTCAGCTGGATCAGCTTGCTGGCGTTCATCCGGCTGTCGACCAAGGTCGGGATGTTCCCCTCACCACTTGCTGTGCCCGATGCGCTCGAGCGGGTGCGAGCGTGGCTGGCCCAGCCGGTGAGCGTCGTGCTCGAGCCGACGGCCCTGCACCTCGACGTGCTCGCCCGACTGCTGGACGCGGTCGGCGCGGGCGGCAACCTGACCAGCGACGCCCATCTCGCCGCGCTCGCGATCGAGCATCGCGGTGAAGTGGTCAGCTACGACAGCGACTTCGGTCGCTTTCCCGGTGTGACGTGGTCTCTTCCTACGGTCTAGCCGCGGAGCAGGGTCGCGGCCCCGCGTGCGGTCGCCGCCCGGATGTGTGCCACCGTGGCCGTCGTGAGCCCCAAGAGTCGCGGACGCAGGACCAAGGGCAGCCCGAAGCGGCGCGGCACCCGGTCCTCCACCGAGCACCGTGAGACCGACCTGCTCTTCGCCCAGATGGTCCGAGACGTCGGTCGCGACCTCCTCGACCTCGCCGATCCGCTGCAAGCCGAGCTGTGCGTGTCTGACCTGCTGGGCCTCTGGTGGAACCAGGTCATGGTCGATGCCGACCCCGAGGTCGTGTTCGGCGAGGGCGTGGTCGGTCACGCGGCGCGCAAGCGCACCACCGGCGCGTTGGCGCTGCTCCGGTGCGTGTCGGTATTGGGTGCCCCGCACCTGCGGACGATGGCCGCCGCGGCGGCCGACGCGATGGCCGCCGACGGTGTCGCCGACCCGCCGTGGGCGCAGCGGCTCGGAGCATGTGCGCCGACATGGAGCTTGGCCTACGGCGACGTTTTCGGCGACCAGACCAGCGTGCTGGTGGCCTTCGAGCGCGACGGCCGCTCGCACGGGCTGGTGGTGCTGGTGGACCACACGCTCGGTGGCCTGGCCAAGGATGCCTTCGTCACCGACGACCCGCAGGCGGTCCGGTCCCAGATCCAGGCACTGTCGGAACCGACGACGTGGCTGCGCGAGGTCAGCGCCGAGCAGGCCCGCAGCCTGCTCGAGCCGGCCTTCGCCGTCACCGACAGCATGCTCGACCCGCCGCTGGGCGAGGACTTCCGGTCCACCCGCGCGCTCGCGCTCGCCCGGATACGGGTGCTACCGCGTTCCGCCGACTCGCCGGCGGAACCGGCAGAGTTCAGCCCGGCGGAACGGGACGCGATCGTGGCGGAGTTCCTGGCGGCCACGCAGGCCCGGCGGCTGCCCGACACAACGGTGGCGCGGGAGTGTGCCCGCCTGATCGTCGACTACGGCTGCGACTACGACGCGGGCCAGCCGCTGCGGGTCAGCCCGGCGAAGACCGAGGTCTTCCTGATGGACTGGTTGCCACGCACGGTGGTCCTCACCGCGGCCCAGCAGGAGAGCATGCCGGCGGCGGTCCGGGCCTGGGCGTCCTGGGCAGGACGGCGGACGGGCCTGCCGAAGGCAGCGATGGCCGAGCTGCGTGAGGCCGTCGACGAGCTCACCGCGGCGTACCCGGAGATCATCGGTTCCGCCGAGCAGGGCCCCGCCGCGGCATTGATCGCCGATCTGGTCGACGGCGAGCTGGACCTGGGGGCGCTGCAGGTGGCGGTGGAGCGGCGGCTGTTCGCGATGCCGTTCTTCGGGACCCGGATCGGGGACGAGGACTTCCCCGGCCTCGACCCGAGCGATCCCGACGAGCGCGGCATCCTCATCCTCGGCGAGCATCCCGAGTACCACGAGGCGATCGACGACCCGGCATTCGACGGCACGGTGGACGGGGTGAATCCTCGGCTGCACCTCGCGGCGCACGAGATCGTCGCCGAGCAGCTCTGGCACGACGACCCAGCGGAGGCCTGGTCGGCGGCGCAGCGGCTCACCGCCACCGGGATGGATCGCCACAACGTACTGCACGCGCTGGCCGACGTCGCGATGCGCCAGCTGTACGGCGCGTTGACGAACCGGGAGGCGGTCGATGTGGACGCCTACCGGGCCGACCTCGCGGCGCTCGGCACGGATCGGCCCGCGCGACGCGCTCGCCCAGCCGCCAAGGGGCAGGATGGCCTGTTCGACGAGCCCGCCCGGCGGCTCCGGGCGGCCGAGTCACACCCTGCAGGCGGCTCCGCGACCGCGGCCGCGTACCAGGTCAAGGTCAGCCTGCGCGACGTGAAGCCGCCGATCTGGCGCCGCCTGGTCCTTCCCGCCGCGGTCACGCTGGCCGAGCTGCACGACGTCGTGCAGGTCGCGATGGGCTGGACCGACAGCCACCTGCACCAGTTCGCCACCCGCTCGCGGGTCTTCGGCCCATCACACGATGACGCCGACCCCGGCCAGGCCGACGAGACGGACGTGCGGCTCGACGGCGTGCTGCACCGGCCGGGAGACCAGCTTCGCTACCGCTACGACTTCGGGGACGGTTGGGAGCACGACATCGTCCTGGAGCAGGTGCAGCCGGTCGCCGGCCCGGTGCCGGTCACCTGCCTGGCGGGCCGGCGCGCCTGCCCGCCAGAGGACTGCGGTGGCCCCTGGGGATACACCGACCTGTGCGCCGCGCTGTCCGACCCAGCGCACCCCCGGCACGCTGAGCTGACCGAGTGGGTGGGCGGGTACCTCGCGCCGGCGCATTTCGACCGGGCGGAGGTGAACCGGCAGTTGGCCGCCTTCGACCGCTGACCCGTCCCGCGCCCCCACCGTCGGCTCATCCTCATGATCGCTGGTTGCGGGCTGGCCGCACGCGACTCGGTGCGGCTAGATGTAGGTCGATGTCAGCATCAACGCGTCCGACGGGTCGGAGCAGCACGACACAGACCGTCGCCATGCGGTACCGAGTCCTACTCGATACCCACCGCTGCGCGGACGTTGGATAGGACCACCCGTGGTAGCCGCGCAGGACCCCGCGGACCCGTAGCGCGCGCACTCGCTCCAGTGAGGTGGACGGAGCCACACCGGTCTGGGCGGCGAGCTCACGGTTGCTCAGCCTGTTCGCGAGGGGCCTGCGCCTCCTGCCCGCCGGCACCGTCGGCACGCTGAGCCTGAGTGAGCCGTTCACCGCGGCTGCGCTCGGGCTGCTCGTCCTGGGTGAGCGGCCAGGGCCGATCGCCGCCGTCGGCGCTGCCATCCTGCTCGCCGGCCTCACCGTCGCCGCGCTGCGCCCCCTCCAACCATCGGAGGTCGGATCCTCCGCACCCGACCAGAACAGAGCGGCCGCGTGAGCCAGCCCTGCGGTCAAACAGACCAACGACTACCCGGAGTTCGGTCGCCGTGTCGCCGCCACCCCATGTCACGACCTGAGCTACCTCGGCCTCGCCCTCTGCGGGGTCACCAGGCCCATCCGCAAGATCACTGGCGGGCTGTCTCTGCTCCGCTGACCCACCACTGCGCGCAGGCGGCACCGTGCCCATTCGGTGGTTGACGCCTTGACCATAACTCGAACGCATGTTCGACTCATGCATGGGCTGGTCGAACCCGGAACTGCCGTGGTCGGAGCTGGAGCGGTTGCTCTCCGGCCGGCCGCGCGACGGCGCCAGCCTGAGCGGCGGCTCGCAGACCGGCGACGGCGGCGACAGCCCGGCATGGTCGCGCAAGCGCGAGCCGTACGAGCCGCCGGAGCTGCAGCGGCCGCCCGCCGAGGTCGCATACGCCGAGCTGCACTGCCACTCCAACTTCAGCTTCCTCGACGGCGCCAGCCACCCGGAGGAGCTGGTGGAGCAGGCCGCCCGGCTCGGGTTGGAGGCGGTCGCGCTCACCGACCATGACGGGATGTACGGCGTCGTGCGCTTCGCCGAGGCCGCCCGCGAGCTGGGCGTACGGACCGTCTACGGCGCCGAGCTGAGCCTGGGGCTGACCGTGCCGCAGAACGGGATCCCCGACCCGGAGGGCACCCACCTGCTGCTGCTCGCCCGCGGCACTGAGGGTTACCGCCGGCTGTGCCACACGATCTCCACCGCGCAGCTGCGCGGCAGGGAGAAGGGCAAGCCGGTCTACGACCTCGCCGAGGTCGCCGCCGACACCGCGGGGCACGTCCTCGTGCTGACCGGGTGTCGCAAGGGGGCCGTCCGGCAGGCCCTGCAGCGCGGCGGTCCACCGGCCGCCGCCCGCGAGCTGGCGCACCTCGGGGAGCTGTTCGGCCCGGAGAACGTCGCCGTGGAGCTCACCGACCACGCGCTGCCGGCCGACACCGAGCGCAAC
>JACDBJ010000140.1 GCA_013695005.1 Pseudonocardiales bacterium | reverse complement strand
GAGGAACACCGCCGGTGCCGGGGGCAACGGCGCAGGCTGGGTCACCGGGGGCGCGGCGAGAACATTCGGCACCGGGACTGGTCGGATCGATCCCGCGCCCGCCGCCGGCCGGGTCGCGCCGAGGTAGTCGTCGCCGAACCAGCGCATGTAGGCGACCTGCACCGGGGTACCGAACGTCGGGGCGTTTACGATCCGACCGGCGCCGACGTACAGGCCGACGTGGTGCACCCGGCCCGGCGCGCCGTAGAAGACGAGGTCGCCCGGCAGCGGCGTGGAGCTCAGCGGGACCTGCGGTCCGTGGTCGTACTGGGTCTGTGCGGTGCGCGGCAGGTCGATCCCGGCCACGGCGTAGGCGGCCGTAGTCAGGCCCGAGCAGTCGAAGCCGGCGTCGCCGGAGGCGGGCCCGTCGCCGCCCCGGGACGTACGGCAGCCCGAGCTGCGTCATGGCGAAGGCGACAGCGGCCTGCGCCGCAGAGCCAGGTGGCGCGGTGGTGAACGTCGCCGGCTGCGCGGAGGGAGCGGCAGTAGGAGCGGCAGCCGGCAGCGTGAACTCCGCCGGCCCGTCGAACCCGCGGATGTTCTGCGGCACGGCGGCCGGCGCGGTGGCCCACAGGACGATCCGGGGCGTTCAGCTCGTCCGAGCCGGCAGGCGAGGACCCACTGGCGATCAGCGGAACCAGCAACGCCGCCAGCAGGAACAAAGCCGGCCGAGCGACGCACCTGCGCACCCGCGTGCGCCGCGTGTCAAGCTCCGGCGCCGCTCGCATCCGCATCGGGTGACCCCCACGGACGACACTAGCCGCGCCTGCTGGTTCTCGTATGGCGTTCTGGCGGCCGTCAGCGCTCGTCGCTGCCAGCGGCGGCGGCCTTCTGGTCGTCGTCCATGGCTCGGGTGTCGCGCGGTGGCAGGAACGGCTCCTCGTCCGCAGGCTGGCCCTGCGCCATCTGCTGGCCCCGGGCGAGCTCGGCATCGAACTCGGCGCCGAACAGGACGGCGAGGTTGGAGATCCACAGCCACACCAGGAACACGATGACGGCGGCCAGCGAGCCGTAGGTCTTGTTGTACGAGCCGAAGTTCGCCACGTAGAACGCGAAGCCGAGCGACGCGAGCACCCAGATGAGCACCGCAAGCGCGCTGCCGGGGGTGAGCCAGCGGAAGCCCGGGTGTCGCACGTTGGGCGCGGCCCAGTACAGCAGCGCGAACGCCAGGCTGATCAGCACGGCGAGCACCGGCCACTTCGCGATGTCCCAGACCGTCACCGCCGTCGAACCGATGCCGAGCAGTTCCCCGATCCGGTCGGCAACGCCGCCGGTCGCGACGACGCCGACCGCACACACCGCCAGGATGAGGACCAGCGCGAGGGTCAGGCCGACCCGCAGCGGGATCGTCTTCCAGACCGGCCGTCCTTCGTCGATGTCATAGATCGTGTTCGACGCCCTGATGAACGCCCCGACGTAGGCCGACGACGCCCATAGCGCGGTGAGCAGACCGATGATGGCCACCCCGCCCGCGAGGCTGCTCGACCCCTCCAGCTCGCGGATCGCGCCGACCAGCAGCCCTTGCGCCTCACCGGGCACCACGGTCTCCGCGTTCTCGATCAGCGGTTGGGTTGCCGACGGGCCGAACAACCCGAGGATGCTCGTCAGCACGATCAGCATCGGGAAGATCGAGAGGACGCTGTAGTAGGTCAGCGCCGCCGCCAGGTCGGGCAGGTTGTCCTTCTTGAACTCGCTGAACGTGCGCTTGACCGTCTCCCACCAGGCTCGCTTGGGCAGCTCGGTCGGCTTGTCCGGTGTCGTGTCGTCGACGTCTTGGGCCACGACTCGGGGTACCCGCCGCCTGTCACACGAACCCGTACACCCGGTCGCAGTCGTCTCAGGTTTGAACGTCTGCAGCGGGAGGGGCGGGCAGCGCCGGTGTGTAGGGCTTGGCGGCGCCCTGCGTCGATTGCACGCGGTGCGGGACGCTCGGGTGGATCTCGTCGCCGGCTCGGACCCGGCGTCGACGCCAGCCGAACCCGATCAGCCACCACAGCAAGCCGCTGGCGTGGATCTTGCCGAGCGCGTGGTCGGCAGGCAGCTCCTCGCCGAGCTTCGCGTCGAGCACCCTGCGATATGCCCGCGGGTCGACAAGCAGTCCCGCCACGACCGCTTCGTCGACCATCCACTTCAGCGCGATGTCGGCGAGGTCGTGGTTGTCGGGGAACGTCCCGCCGACGTCGCTGTGCACGCCGGCGAACCACATCTCGCGCAGCTCACCCTGGCGCTGGGCCACCTCGTCGGAGTCGAAGCGGTACTCGGCGTATTGGCGGCGTTTCTCGTCGATCGAGATCGCATGCCGCCCGGTGCGGACCGAAGGCACCTTGCGGGTGAACGGCCATCGCGCCTGCTGGAGCTGTGCCCGCCAGTTGAACCACCCGATCGACTTCACGACGTCCCAGACGCCGAGGAACTCGATCTGCTTGTGCTCGGTGTCGAACGGGTTGGGGAGCACTGGGTTGCCGAACGTGGTGGTGAACCCGCGCCGCAGCTTCCAGAACTTCTGCTCGTCGTCGTCGGACGGGTCGTCGGGCCCGCTGTTGGCGTAGAGCTTCAGGGCGTACGGCACGAGGTTGTCCGCACCCGGACGGAGCAGACCGACCGTGCGCACCATCCCGGTCAGCGCCAGCGCGGTGTACGCGCCCCGGCTGAAGCCGAAGACGAAGATCCGGTCGCCTTGCCGGTAGTTGTGCATGAGGAAGCCGTATGCCTGTTCGATGTTGTCCTTGACGCCGTGCCCGAGGAGCAGGCCGGCGACCCTGGTGAGCAACTTGCCGAACCTCGTCGTTGCGCTGCGGGCACCCATCGTGCCGACGCCGGGGTCGTAGTAGACGAGCTGGTCGTCGCTCTTCACGGCCATCGCGAACAGCCGCGCCACGTTGGTCGCACCGGTCTCCGGCTCGTTGCGGGTGCCGTCGAGGCAGACCACCAGGTTGCGGCTCATCGACGCTGAGGATGCTCGCCGCCGGCGCGCCGGTCCAGACTCAGTCGGCGAGCGTCTGTTCGGTGGCGTAGCGGACGACGTCGTCGAGTCGGCCGCTGTTCGCGTACACCTTGCGCTGGGCCTGGGCGCCGTTCCCCCGCTCCAGGACAGTCGCCAGCAGGTGTTCGACGCGGGCCAGCTCGCCGGTGCGCTCCAGCGCCGGCCGGACGTGGTCGAGCAGCGCGTCGGCGACCTGCCCGGCCGGGGCCGGGCGGCCTGCCGGGTCGACGAGGTCGGTCTCCAACCCCGAACGGCCAGCACGCCACGCGGCGAGGCGCAGCAGCTCGATCCGGGTCGCGTCCGGTGGGTCGCCCGCGCGCCACTGGGCTGCCGCGGTGTCCACCAGCGCCCGCCCGAGGGCGGCGAGCAGCAGCGTGTCCTCGGCCAGCAGGCACATGTCGGGGACGCGGATCTCGACGGTCGGGTACTTGCGCGAGACGCGGGCGTCGAAGTACACCATCCCCTCGTCCAGCATCCCCCCGGTGTCGATCATCGCCTGCACGGTGCGCTGGTACTCCTCGGCGGAGCCGAACGTGGCGGGGGTGCCCGCCGACGGCCAGCGGGTCCACACCTGCGAGCGGAAGCTGGCGTAGCCGGTGTCGGTGCCCTGCCAGAACGGGGAGTTGGCGCTCAGCGCGAGCAGCGTCGGCAGCCAGCCCCGGATGCGGTCGAGGACCGCGACGGCCTCCTCGTCGCTGTCGACCTGGACATGTACGTGGCAGCCACAGGTGAGCTGCTCCTGCGCGGTGGGTCCGAACTCGTCCGCCATGCGGCGGTACCGCGGCTTGGGCGTGATCGAGGGCTCCACCGGCAGCGGTGAGGTGGCCAGCGCCGCCACCTCGGCACCCGCCGCGCGGGCGGCGGCTGCGGCCGTCTGTCGCCACCGGCGGATCTCGGCGGCGAGTTCGTCCAACGAGGTGCACGGGTGGGTGCCGGTCTCGAGTTGCTGCAGTGTGAGCTCCGCCCCGAGCGACGCACCCTCGTCGGCGTCACCGTCCTCGCCGGCTCCGTTGTGAAACTCGAGGGCCGCTCCGGACACCGCGAGCGCCCGACCGCTGTCCGGGTCGACGAGCAGGAGCTCCTCCTCCACACCGACGCTGCGCCCCTGCCCCATGAGAGCACTTACCCAGTAGCGGCCACCCGTACCCGAGCTGGGACAGGTCAGCGCAAGGCGCCGGCCGGCCGAGACGCGCAACTCAGGTGTCGCAAGCGCGCAACTCGCGTGTCCGAACGCGCAACTCGCGGGGTTAGACGCGGCGTTTGAGCGCCCACAACGAGAGCGGCACGAAGACGGCGACGATCACCGCGGCCCAGACCAGCGACCAGATGACCGGTCCCGCCGCGGGACCGCCGACCATCAGCCCCCGTGACGCGTCCGCGAGCAGCGTGACCGGGTTGACGTTGACGAACGCCTGCAGCCAGCCCGGCATCGTCTCGGTGGGGACGAAGACGTTGCTGACGAACGTGATCGGGAACAGCGCGGTGAAGCCGAACAGCTGCACCTTCTCCGGATCCGCGGCGAGGACGCCCACGAGAACCGACACCCAGGAGAAGGCGAGCGCGAACACCAAGATCAGCGCGACCGCCGCGAGAAGAGCCGTTGGGGAGGTGCCGATCCGGAACCCGAGGACGAAGCCGACGCCCAGCAGCAGCGCGACCGACCACGCCTGCTTGAGCATGTCGGCGGCGATGCGACCGGCCAGCGGCGCCCATCGTGCCAGCGGAAGGGACCGCAGCCGGTCGAAGACGCCCTTGGTCAGGTCAGTGTTGAGCCCCATGCCGACGTACATCGTCACGAAGAACATGTTCATCACGATGATGCCGGGCAGCGCGAAGGTCAGGTACTCGCCGGGCGACGGTGCGAGCGCGCCGCCGAAGACGTAGGTGAACAGCAGCACGAACATGATGGGCTGGATGCTGTAGTCACCCAGTTCCCACGGGTTGTGCCGAACCTGCACCAGCGTGCGCCAGGCCAGCGTCATCGTCTGCCGCAGCCCTTGGCCGAGCCCGACCCTGGGCGCGAGCTCGCGGGGGGCGGGTGCCGTGGCGGTCGCGGCGGTCGTGGTGGTCACCGGAGTGCCCCTTCGGTCTCGTGCGCGGAATCGGGGACGTCGTCCCCGGTCGCTGAATCTGCCGGGTGCCCGGTCAACGAAAGGAAGACCTCGTTCAGGCTGGAGTTGCGCAAGGCCAGCTCGGTGATGACCACCCCGGCGTCGTCGAGGCGCCGTACCGCGGCCGGCAGTACCGCCGGGTCGGTCACCGGCGCCGTGACCACATGGCCCTCCACCTTCGGCGCGGTACCGGTGAGCTGCTCGACGACCCTGACGACGGTCGGAAGGTCCTCGTCGTCGGCGGGTCGTACCGCCAGGGTGCGTGCGCCTGTCTTGGTCTTCAGCTCGTCCGGGGTGCCCGTCGCGATGACCTTGCCCTCGTCGATCACGGTGATCTCGTCGGCGAGCGCGTCGGCCTCGTCGAGGTACTGGGTCGTGAGCAGGACCGTGGCGCCGTCTGCGACCAGGGTGCGCACCAGCTCCCACAGGTCCTGCCGGCTCCGCGGGTCGAGCCCGGTGGTCGGCTCGTCGAGATAGAGCATCGTCGGCCTGCCGACCAGGCTGGCGGCAAGGTCGAGCCGGCGCCGCATACCCCCGGAGTAGGTCTTCGCGGCTCTGCTCGCCGCGTCGGCCAGGCCGAAGCGCTCCAGCAGCTCGGCGGCGCGCTGCTTGGAGTCGCGGCGCGACATCCCGAGCAGCTTGGCGATGAGCTGAAGGTTCTCCGTGCCGGTGAGGGCCTCGTCGACCGCCGCGTACTGCCCGGTCAGCCCGATGAGCTGGCGCACCTGGTGCGCATCGCGGACCACGTCGTACCCGCCGACCGATGCATGCCCGGCGTCCGGCGCGAGCAGCGTAGCGAGGATCCGAACGGCTGTGGTCTTGCCCGCGCCGTTCGGACCCAGCATGCCGAGCACCGTGCCGGAGCGAACGGCGAGATCCACCCCGTCCAACGCGACGGTGTCTCCGAAGCGCTTGACCAATCCCTCGGCCAAGATCGCGTGCGTCATTGCGGCTCTCCCCATCCGTCTCGGGTCGTTGGTTACAACATCGCTGACGGCCCTGACATCATTCCTGCGTTCGCGGCAGGCATACACCGAATTTTCGATCCGTCTCCCTATACGTCGAACCAGCACCGGTGAAATCGACATGTGGATCCTGCCGGTGGCGTGTCCGTCCCACATCCGCCTGCGGTCGAGAGTTCTATCCGACTTCAGGAGGGCGACCTCGCCCGCCTGGCGGTGCGGAAGGGCACGATCTGGGTACATCCGGGTAGTCGGATCGGAGGTCAGCGGGCGCGTGATCTACGTCGGGACATCGGGATGGCTGTACCCGCCCTGGCGCGGGGACTTCTACCCGCCCGGCCTCGCGCACCGCCGCGAGCTGGAGCACCTGTCCAGGCGGGTCAACTCCATCGAGATCAACGGCTCGTTCTACGCGCTGCAGCGGCCCGCGAGCTACCGGTCCTGGGCGGAGCAGACGCCGCCGGGTTTCGTCTTCGCCGTCAAGGGCGGCCGGTTCATCACCCACATGAAGCGGCTGCGCGACGCGGAGACGCCGCTGGCCAACTTCTTCGCCTCGGGCGTGCTGGAGCTCGGCGACAAGCTCGGCCCTGTGCTGTGGCAGCTGCCGCCGACGATGCGCTTCGACGCCGACGTGCTCGGCGAGTTCCTGACCCGGTTGCCGCGGACGACGGTCGAGGCGGCACAGCTGGCCGAGCAGCACGACGAGCGCCTCGACGGCCGCGCGGCGACGAAGGCCGTGACCGACCGGCCGGTGCGCCATGCCCTGGAGGTCCGGCACCCGAGCTTCCGCGACCCTGCGCTGGCGCCGCTGCTGCGCGAACACAACGTCGCGCTGGTCACCGCGGACACGGCCGGGAAGTGGCCGTTCCTCACCGACCAGACGGCCGACTTCGCCTACGCCCGGCTGCACGGCGACACCGAGCTCTATGTCAGCGGGTACGACGACGAGGCGCTCGACGGCTGGGCCGAGCGGATCAGCTCGTGGACGAGCGGGGACCGGGACGCCTACGTCTACTTCGACAACGACGTGAAGGTCCGGGCTCCGTTCGACGCGATATCGCTCGCGCAGCGGCTGGGCGTCAGCCCGGAGGTTCCTTCCTAGACTTGCGGTGAGTCCCGCCGACGACTGGGCTAAGCGCCAACGAGCGCCCGCCCTGTTGCTCGGGCGTTGACCCTCATGAACTCACCGACCGTTGACTCGCTGCTGAGCCCGGCACTGGCCAGACTCTCCAGCGGCTTGCGGCCAGGATTAGCAGCATGACCGCCAGTGATGAAAGACCACCAGATGAGACCGTCCTCACCAACCGATGGCCCACTGGCGCACACTCCGACAGCGTCGTAGTCGGACATCTGCTCAAAGACCCACGCCAGCTTGTCCGTCGCTAGGCATGCGAGCACGACCGCATCTCCAGTTGCGGCGACGGGCAGGGTCGCCTGCAGGTTCTCTCGCTGATCGATGACCGCGACGGAACGGCGCATGAGATCAGCTGTCGTGTCGCGATCGAGCATCCGGCGGTCGACCGCTACCCGGATGTAGACGCCACGGACGAGAGGCCGCTCCAGGTGCTCCCGCACGGTCATGTCCGTGAAGTCCGGTAGAGCCTCAACGGCCGCTTCCCGGAATTCAGTACGGACCTCGGCAAGCGTGGTGCCGGATACATAGATCCCTTGAGGGAACGAATAGCTGGACCACTGCTCGTCCGCGCTGCCCGGATTGTCGACGCGGTACACGACGTGGAGGTTCGTCATCGTGCCGCCTTCCGCGCGTCCTCGACTGAGAGTCCTACCTCACTGACCAGGATAAGCCGCACCATGCTTCCGCGGATCTCTCTGCTGTCGTGGTAGCCATAGGTGAACTCTCGGCCGTTGATCGGCTCCGGTACGTCGGGTGCTTGCCTCTCCGGATCGGGTGACCGCAGATCCTCAAGGATCGCTCGCATCTGGCGACCACGAAGGCTCGGCCACTGTTCACCCACGACGCCAACCGTAGTTATCTGGTCCGTCGGAAGCGGCGGGTCGGCGCTCGAAATGGCCGGGTAAGGCGCTCGCCGACACCGGCCCGACGGACGTGCTCAGGTGTTGCGCGCGCTCGGCGCCGTTGGAATCTGAGTCGACGAAGACACCCCCGACAACGTCGACACCCAGCGCGCAGGGCTCGACCGCCTCGATGAGGATCGGACGTCGGTGCCGTTGCTGTCAATCGCCGAGGGCGTGACGAAGGCGCTCACCGAGGTCGGTGAACCGCTCGTCGGGGTGAGCTGCCTGGCCCGTGGCGCGGACCAGCTGTTCGCCCGCGTCGTGCTGGATCTCGGCGGTCAGCTTGAAGTCATCCTGCCGGCGGCGGACTACCGGCAGCGCAAGGTCAAGCCCGACAACGCGGCCGAGTTCGAAGAACTGATCACACGCGCGTCGTCCGTGCGGACGTTGCCGTTCGAGCAGTCGAACCGCGACGCGTACGTGGCGGCGTCGCAAGCCGTGCTGTCCAGCGTCGAGCGGATGGTCGCGGTGTGGGACGGCCAGCCCGCCGACGGCCACGGCGGGACAGGTGACGTGGTTGCCGCGGCGCACGCCCGCGCCCTGCCGGTGACGGTCGTGTGGCCCGACGGTGCCGTCCGACGATAGGCAGATAGTCGGTGGACGGGTCAACGACCGCATCGTGCCGGGCGCCTCCGCCCGGACGCTTGCCTGCCCGGATGATCAAGAGCAGGCTCGGTGCCCGCAAGCGCCTGCAGCAGGCACGAGCGAGGAGCGAGCGCGATGGAGACCGGTTCTCACGAGCTACTCAGCCCTGAGGTACGCGAGGCACTGCAGTCCGGCAGGCTCGCGCACCTCGTCACGCAGAACGCCGACGGAACCCCGCAGGTCTCCGTCGTGTGGGTCGGCATCGAGGACGACGAGATCGTCAGCGGACACATCCCGGACGTGCAGAAGCTACGCAACGTCCGCCGGAACCCGCAGGTCGTGCTGTCCATGCAGACCGAAGGGCGCAACGACTTCGGGCTGGACCACCACATCATCGTGCACGGCACCACCCGGGTCACCGAAGGCGGCGCCGTCGAGCTGCTGCAGCGGCTGGCGCACGTCTACCTCGGCCCGGATGTGAAGTTCCCGCCGTTCGACAACCCGCCACCGGGGCACGTCCTGCGCATCGCGCCGCAGCGCATCAAGGGCATCGGGCCGTGGGGGCAGATGTAGCGGGGGCGAACACGCGGCGTCCGCGCCGCTGCTGCCGGCAGTGCGGGCAGCTCGGCGCGTTGGACCGCCAGGGTGGACCGGCTGCCTGGTTCCTCGACGGAGCGTGACGGACGCGCGTCAAGCATCCCCCTCGAACGGCAGCGAGTCTGTTCCGCCACACTCCTCGTTGTATCTGATACCGGCTGGTGAGGACTCACAGTACTGCCCGCCGGTCGACTTGAGCGCCCGATCGGGTTCTCGATCCAGCTGACGAAGGAGATACCGGTGCGCCGCGAGCTGGGACGGCCGCGCTGGGCCATCTGCATGCTGGCCGCGACACTGGCGGTCACGCTCTTCGGCGCGATGACCACCATCGGCTCGTTCTCCCCGCCGTCGTCGCGCCCGCTGGCCGGCAGCCAGCCGGTCGACTCGCCGTGCAGCACGCCGGCGTGGGTGGCTGCGTGGCACGCGAGCCCGGTCGCCGTCGCCGGACCGGAGGCGGCGCACGGGGCCCTGGGCGGCCGCACCCTGCGGTTGGTCATCCATCCCCAGGTGGGTGGCTCGGAGCTTCGCCTGCAGCTGTCCAACCGCTACGGGCGGACGCCGCTGCGGCTGGGCACGGTGACCGCCGCGGTGGCCGGCGAGGGTGCCGCGCTGCTCACCAAGCTGCCGGTGCCGGTGACCTTCGGCGCAGGGAAGAGCTCGGCCATCCCACCCGGCACCGAGGCGCTCAGCGACCCGGTGCCGCTGGCGGTGTCCCGCGGCGAGCGGCTCGCGGTGAGCATCTTCCTGCCGGTGCAACCCGACGTCCTCACCGAGCACGTCACGGCGATGCAGACGTCCTACCTGTCCCAGCCCGGCGATCACGCGGCGGCCCGCTCCGGTGCGGCGTTCGACAAACCGATCACGGTGTGGCCGGTGCTGGTCGGTGCGCAGGTGCTCGCCGTGCCGCGGACGAACGCCGTCATGCTCGTCGGCGACTCGATCACCGACGGAATCGGCTCAGGGGTCGACGCGAACGCCCGATGGTCGGACCGGCTGGGACAGCGGCTGGTCGGCAGCGGCGGCAGCCGGGCGATGTCGGTGCTCAACGCGGGCGTCTCCCGCAACCTGCTGCTGGCCGACAGCGGGCGCGCCACCGATGGGGAGTCGCCGCGTTCCCGGCTGCCCTGGGAGGCGGTCGGCACACCGGGCGTCACCGACGTCGTGCTGCAGTCCGGCACCAACGACATCGCCGCCGACCGCTCCGCGACCGACATCGTCAACGGCATGATCCAGTTCGCAGAGCAGGCCCGGGCAGGCGGCCTGCGCGTCTTCCTCACCACGATCACCCCCTCGCGCACTGGGGCGCATGCCGACCCGAAGACCGTGCTGGTGCGCCAGGCCGTGAACGAGTGGGTGCGCTCGATGGGCGGCCAGCACGCCGACGGGGTGTTCGACCTTGCCGCGGCCGTGGCCGACCCGGCGAACCCGTCGTGGCTGGCGCAGCCGTTCGACTCCGGTGACGGGCTGCACCTGTCCGAGGCCGGCTACCGCGCGCTGGCCGACGCGGTCGACATCGGCAGGCTGTCGGGAAGCCCCTGCCTGGCCGACCGCAAGTAGGCCCGTGAGTGGCTGCTCAGCGGGGTGGACGACCGAACTGGCCGCCGGTGTCGGGCTGCGGCGGGGCGTCCACGGTGCGCAGCGGGCCGGTCGGGGGTTCCTCGCGGTCCAGCCGGTCGACGAGCCACTCGCGAGCGAGCGCCGCGGGCGCGACGTCGCGCTCCTCCGCGAGCCTGCGCAGCTGCTCGACGCGATACAGGGGAAGGCGCACCTGCAGCACCTGGGCGTTCTCGAAGCCGCCTGTCAGCTCCGACTCCTCCGGCGACGGTGCCAGCGCCTTGAGGTAGGACTCGAGCTCGTGATCCGGCTGCGGCTCGACGGCGGACGGTGGTGGTGGGGGCGCGGCCCGATGGCGGGCACTGCGACGTTCGCGGGCGGGCACCTAGTCCGCCAACCCGTAGCCGGCTTCGGCCACCGCCGCGGCGAGCTCCGCCCTGCTGAGCTGCCGCTCGCTGGCGACGGTCACCG
This sequence comes from Pseudonocardiales bacterium, assembly GCA_013695005.1. GTDB lineage: Bacteria > Actinomycetota > Actinomycetes > Mycobacteriales > Pseudonocardiaceae > Pseudonocardia. The sequence continues at coordinate 2,892 of JACDBJ010000140.1, read as the reverse complement.
CACCGGAGACGAGCGTCACGTCGACGTCCTGCACCCCGGCGATGGCGGCGAGCTCGGAGCTCACCGCGCTCGTGCAGTGCCCACAGGTCATACCGACGACGGTAACCGTCGTCCGGAACGGGGCGGTGACTCCCATGTTCTCCTCCTCGCGCGCCTCGGGGTGGCGATCGTTGCAGAACACCGTGCGCAACCAGGACGGGGTCGCCGCACAGGTCAGGAACGGACCAGGCGAGCGATCGCGTCGGCGGCTTCCTGCACCTTGTCCTGCGCCTGCTCGTCGCCCGCCCGAGCGGCGTCCACGACGCAGCCGGCCATGTGCTCGGTGAGCAGCTCGAGCGCGAAGGACTGCAGGGCCCGGGTGGCGGCCGAGACCTGGGTGAGCACGTCGATGCAGTAGACGTCGGTGTCCACCATCCGTTGCAGGCCGCGGACCTGGCCCTCGACCGGCGCAGCCGGCGCAGGTGGGCTTCCCCGCTGTCGGTGTATCCAGGCATGGTGGCACCTCCCATTGCTCGCCGCCGACTATACCCACCGGGGGTAACGGACTATGTTATCCGGGACGCGCTCCGGTCTGCTGGCCTCGGGTGTGGTCACGGCGGCCTTGGTCGGGCGGTGGTTCTGGCGCCACCGGCGGGCGCCGGCGTTCCGCGGCTGGCGGCCACCGGCGGGCGAGGTGCGAAAGGTCGGGCGGCTCTCGGTGCGGCTGATCGGGGACGCCGGCCCGGTCGTGGTCCTGCTGCACGGGCTGGTCGGATCAGGGCGGGAGTGGGGTGCGGCCTGGGACGGGCTGGCCGGCGCGCACCGCCTTGTGGTGCCTGACCTCCTCGGCTTCGGCCGCTCGCACCCCGCGGACGGACCGTATGCCGTGGCCGACCAGCTCGCCGCGCTGGCGGAGTGCGCCCGCGAGCTCGGCGTGGACGACGAGCCGTTGTTACTGGTCGGGCACTCGATGGGCGGCGCGCTGGCGCTGGCATTCGCGGCGGAGCGGTTGGACCAGGGCTCACCGGTGGCGGGGGTGGCAGCCTACTGCCTGCCGTTGTTCCACAGCGCCGCCGAGGCGGACGCAACGCTGGCCGCGTCGGACTGGATCAACAGGACGATGACCGCCCCCGGCCGGCTTCCCCGGCTGGCCTGCCGAACCATCTGCGGGGGCCCGTGGTGGGGCAAGGCGCTCTACGTAGCGCTCAACCCGCTCTACCCCGTCGCGCTCGCGGCCGATGGCGTCAACCACTGCTTCGACTCCTACCGCCACGGGCTGGACACGCTGGTCCGGACCGACTCCTGGCGAGCCGCGCTGCGCCGCTGCGAACGGGCCGGTGTTCCGGTGCTGCTCGCCGGTGGTGCGACGGACCACGTGGTGGCCCTGGGCCGGCACGAGTCGTTGGCCGGCCCTACGACGTTCGCGGTTACTCACTCGAATGGTGGCCACGACCTGCCGATCGCTGATCCTGATTGGTGTCTGCAGAAGCTGTCTGACGTGTTCGGAGAGTAACCTTGGGGTCACCGGGCTCACCCGAGAAGCGGCATGCATCCGGCGGATGGGCTGGGTAACGTTCCGGTCACGACAACGGGGTGGTCGGCAGGCGAAGCGGAGGACCGCCGCGGAACGTCAGATCTGGCGCCGCAGCGGTCATGAGCGGGTTGCAGACGCAGCCCCGGGGAGGCTTCACGATGAGCGCACCGAGCCCTGCGCGCCGGACCTCGGCAACACCACGATTCGAGCGGCCGGCCGGCCGACCGCCTGCGATCCCGACCCAACGCAGCGCGGCGGACGCCTACCGCGTATCCGAGGAACAGGTGCAGCGCGCCCGCATGGTCGTCGCCCGCAACTCCGTCGACTCGCAGGACTGCCGGGAGCTGCTCGACATGCTCGGCCTGCTCGCCGCGAGCCCAGATCAGGCACCGCCGGTCCGTCGCTGAGCCGGCGGGGACCGGTCGCTCCGCAGCCGCTGGGCGACGTGCACCCCCTGCTACGCACGTCGATCAGCGCGCCGTACTCACACGGAACTTACCTCGCGGTCCGTTCTCGCGCCGGGGAGTTAGCCGACTGTTCACCTTCGCCGCGCCCGTCCACGGACCGGCGTGTGCCCGCTAGGGAGCCGTCGACGCTCTGGCATATGCTGGGTAGGCTCCCGGCGGTCAGCCGTTGCGGGATTGATCCCGGCGGGATCTGTCCCCATCGTCTAGCGGTCTAGGACTCCGCCCTTTCAAGGCGGCAACACGGGTTCGAACCCCGTTGGGGGCACGTAAGGCCCAGTGGCGCAGTTGGTTAGCGCGTCGCCCTGTCACGGCGAAGGTCGCGGGTTCGAGTCCCGTCTGGGTCGCTTCGACGTCCGGCACCGACGTGCCGGCCAGCCTGGCCAGGTAGCTCAGTTGGTATGAGCGCTCGCCTGAAAAGCGAGAGGTCGGCGGTTCGACCCCGCCCCTGGCCACCGAAAAGCGGTGCCCTCGCTGGACACCGGGCGCAGACTCATGTCCCATGACGACCGACCTGCGAGCGCTGCTGCACCGCGCTGCCGACCTGGCCGCGACCTACCGCGAGGCACTGCCCGGCGACACCCCCGTACACCCCGGCGCGAAGCTGCCCGACCTGGTCGCCGCGCTCGGCGGGCAGTTGCCCCAGCAGCCGACCGACCCGGCCGAGGTCATCGAGCTGCTGGCCGACGCTGCCGGTCCTGCCCTGGTCGGCACTGAGGGCCCGCGCTTCCTCGGCTTCGTGATGGGCGGGTCGCTGGACGCGGCACTGGCCGCCGACGTGCTCACCAGCGGCTGGGGCCAAGTCGCGTTCAACGCCGTCACCTCACCTGCGGCGGCGGCGGTCGAGCAGGTCGCCGGCGGCTGGGTGCTCGACCTGCTGGGGCTGCCGGCAGGGGCGACGGTCGGCTTCACGAC
>JACDBJ010000118.1 GCA_013695005.1 Pseudonocardiales bacterium | reverse complement strand
CACCGCGCCCGCGCCAGCCACTACCGGCGCCAACAAGCAGCCAGCGCATGGACATAACGATCTACGGCTGGAGTACTAGTGGGCGCACAGCTCCCGAGTAGCTGACACCTTCAGCCGGTGCCTAAATGCCTGTGGTGTGTAACACTAGAGGCTGAAAGCGTCAGACGGGTGGACAGTCGGTGTCTGGGGGCATCGGGTCCATGCGGGGCTTGGGGTGGTTTCTGCGGCGACCCGAGAATCCTTGTGCAACTGAATGCCGATCGTGGGCGCTCCGAGGGCGGGAGGCCTCAGTGAGCACCGTAAGTTGGATTCTGTCCGGCATCGGATTGTGGTGCGTCGTAAGCGTCGGCGTAGGCCTCGTCATCGGTCGGTTCCTGCAAGCAGGAGGCCCGCTGCCAAGACCCGCAGTCATCTTCCGCACCTCCGCGGCCCGGCTGCGAGGGCGCGCACTGGGCGGCCCCATGGTGTCCAAGACATGTCAACGGCGCCGCCCCGCTGCAGGCCGCGCGCCCGGCCCGGGGGCCCGGCCGTCCGAGTCGCCGTCCCCGGCGTCGTCCAGCCCGCGTCACGGACCGAGGTGCCCCATCCCGCTGGCCCAGAGCCATGCGGGCACCCGCGCAGCCCTCGGAATCCGCCTACCAGAACAGGGCACGTTGCTGACAGCGACTCATGACGTCGCATCCGACGATGCGCTGCTCGACAGGCTGGCCGCCGCGCCGCTCAACTCCTGCCCGCTGGTCGATGACGGAGTGGGCGGCGAGTTGGCGACCAGGCTCATGGCGTGGCGTCGCCAGGTGGAGGAACTCAACTTGCCAACTCCGCGGACCAGTCCGACATCCGAACGGTGAGCACCCGATAGCGGGACAAGGGATTGCAAGATCGAATCTAAGATCGTTAGAATACTTACGCCCTGCGATTACCCCCTCACAGGGCGTAAGAAGGTGAGGCTCGGCGTCGCCACCCCATCCGGCAGTGTTCTGTCGATCGGCGGCGCCGAGCCTCGCCCTGAATGTTACCTAGAGTATCCTTGAGCGCCACTGCTCTGGCCCTGCACCACTCAGTTACCTCGAAACTGGCTCGGTGATTGCCGAACGTCACTGTGGCTTTAGCGAGAGGTCGTTGGCAACGGGTTCCTCGGTTCGGCAATTGCCACGTGAATGGCATCGAGGCCTTCCAGAAAATTGCGCCCATAGCTCGCCAACTAATGGGGTGTGGACGACTGCCGCCTCCATGACGGACCCCCTGGGTCGGGCCGAACGCGCGTGCGCGAGCCACTATGGCACTTGCAGTGGAGCCAGTATGATGCCAATATGGCTCCCATGGACCTCAGGTCGTACGTCGAGACTCTTCGGCATGAGCTGGCGGTAGCCGCCGAGGCCGGTGGCGACGAGGCGCGCGCGCTGGCCGAGCGGCTCACCGCGCCGCTCGAGTCGGCGGCCCGGCTTGTCCTGCTCGAGGCGCTGTCGGCTGCTGCGGACGAGATCACCCGCGACCTGGCGCCGGGCTCGGTCGACGTCCGCCTGCGGGGACGTGACCCCAGCTTCGTCGTGACACCACCGCCGAGCGACGAGCTGTTCGAGGGCGCCGCCGACGTCGGATCCGAGCCTGCACATCACGCCGCAGCAGCTGCCGGGACGTCGCCTCCGTCGGCGACGGAGGCCGAGGACGGCGGTACCTCGCGGATCAACCTGCGCCTGCCCGACTCCCTCAAGCTCCGCGTCGAGGAAGCCGCCGCCCGGGAGCGGCTGTCGGTGAACGCCTGGCTCGTGCGGGCGACCGAGGCCGCGTTGGAGCCCCACGACAGCGACCGCACCTCCCGGGAGCGCAGCCCACGCGGTGGGCAGCGCTACACCGGCTGGGTGCGCTAGTCGCCGACCACGGACCCAGGAGGTCACGCGATGCCAGCTTTCGACACCCCCGAGCCGATCTCGGTCGAGGTCGCTCCGATCGTCGGTGACGTTCGGGTCATCGCGAGCGACCGCGCCGACACCGTCGTCGAGGTGCGCCCGAGCGACCCCGCCAGCGAGATCGACGTGACGGCCGCGGAACAGACCCGCGTCGAGCTCTCCCACGGCAGACTTGTGGTCAAGGCGCCGAAACGAAAGCACTACAGCCTCTTCGGTACCGGCGGGTCGATCGAGGTGTCGATCGAGCTGCCGACGGGCTCGCATGTGCAGGGTGACGCGGCGATGGCGGACTTTCGGGGCGAGGGTCGGCTCGGCGAATGCCGGATCAAGTCCTCCACCGGCCACATCTGGCTCGACCGCACCGGCCCGCTGCACCTCAGCACGACCGGCGGGGACGTCACGGTGGATCATGCCGATGGCGACAGCCACGTCACCGGATCCGGCGAGATACGTCTCCGCGAGGTCGCCGGCACGGCAGAGATCAAGAACCTCAACGGCAACAGCTGGGTCGGCGAGGTCACCGGTGACCTGCGGTGCAGCGCCGCCAACGGGGATATCGCCGTGGACCGGGCGCACGCCGGGGTCCGCGCCACGACCGCCAGTGGCAGCATCCGGGTCGGCGAGGCCGTGCGCGGCTCGATCGCGCTCGATACCGCATTCGGCCAGCTCGAGATCGGCATCCGGACGGGCACCGCGGCCCTGCTCGACGTCCGCTCCGGGTTCGGCCACATACGCAACTCCCTGGACGCGTCCGACGGACCGAAGCCGTCCGACGAGACGGTCGAGGTGCGGGCCCGCAGCTCCTACGGCGACATCGTCATCCGCCGCTCCTGAGCCGACTCGCCTATCCACGGAACGAGGGGAATCCAATGCCCGCATCTTCACCGGCAATCGCAGCCACCGGGCTGCGCAAGTCCTTCGGAGACAAGGTCGTGCTCGACCGTATCGACCTGCGCGTTGACGAGGGAACGATCTTCGCCTTGCTCGGCCCCAACGGCGCCGGCAAGACCACCGCGGTGCACATCCTGTCCACCTATCTCGGTGCCGACGCCGGCGAGGTGTACGTCGACGGCCACGACGTGGGTCGTGAGCCAGATGCAGTGCGCGCCGCGATCGGCGTCACCGGCCAGTTCTCGGCGGTCGACAAGCTCCTGACCGGCGAGGAGAACCTGATCCTGATGGCGGACCTGCACCATCTGGGCAAGCGTGCAGGCCGTCGTCGAGCAGCGGAGCTACTCGAACGGTTCGACCTGGTCGAGGCGGCCGGCAAGCCCCTCGCGGCGTACTCCGGGGGCATGCGACGCAGGCTGGACCTGGCGATGACCCTCGTCGGCAGTCCGCGCATCATCTTCCTCGACGAGCCGACCACCGGCCTCGACCCGCGCAGCCGGCGGACCATGTGGCAGATCATCCGTGACCTCGCCGCCGGCGGGGTGACGATCTTCCTCACCACCCAGTACCTGGAAGAGGCCGACCACCTCGCCGATCGAATCGCCGTTCTCGACCACGGGAAGCTGGTCGCCGAAGGCACCGCTGCCGAGCTCAAGCGCCTCATCCCTGGCGGTCACATCCGCCTGCAGTTCGCCGGGGCTGCCGGACTCGAAACGGCCGCCCGCGCCCTCGCCGAGGCGCGGCGCGACGACGACGCGCTCACGCTGCATGTCCCCAGCGACGGTGGCGTCCGATCGTTGCGAGCGCTGCTCGACCAGCTCGACCACGCGTCCGTCGAGGTGGAGGCGCTGACCGTGCACACCCCAGACCTCGACGACGTGTTCTTCGCGCTCACCGGACACCCCACCACTGAGAAGGCGGCGACAACATGAGCACCGTTTCCTACGCCGTGAGCGACGCGGCCACCATGCTGCGCCGCGACTTCCGGCACCTTCAGCGCTATCCCGTCATGACCATCAACACCGTGGGCCTTCCGACGTTCATGCTGCTGCTGTTCGTGTACGTGTTCGGCGGCGCGATGAGCGCAGCCCTCGGGGCGGCGGGTGGCGGCACGTCCTACATCAACTATCTGGTGCCCGGACTCCTGCTGATGGCGGTGGGCAGCGGATGTGCCTCGACCGCCGTGGGCGTCAACTCCGACATGACCGAGGGCATCATCGCCCGGTTCCGGACCATGGCGATATCGCGAGCCTCGGTGCTGACTGGACATGTCGTCGGAAGCGTCATCCGGACGATGGTCAGCATCTTCATCGTCCTCGGTGTCGCGCTGCTGATCGGTTTCCGGCCGACCGCAGGCCCCGTCGAATGGCTCGCGTCGATCGGCGTCCTCGCGATCTACGTCCTCGCCTTCACCTGGCTCGCTGTCGCTCTCGGGATGGTAGCCAAGAGCCCAGAGGGGGCGAACGGCTCCACGCTCCTGTTCCAGTTCGGGCCGTTCTTCAGCAGCGCCTTCGTCAGCCCGGAGTCGATGCCGGCTGGGATGCGCTGGTTCGCCGAGCACATGCCGTTCACGCCGATGATCGACACGTTGCGGGGGCTGCTGCTGGGTACGCCGATCGGCAACAGCGCCGTCATCGCCGCCGCTTGGTGCGTCGTGATCGCTGTCGGTGGCTACCTGTGGGCGCGAGCGGCCTACAACCGCGATCCCGCCCGGCTTGGGCTGTAGCCGGAGGCGCTAGGGCTGGGGCGGCGTCGCCTGGCGTGGCAGGTCCTCCGGACCGCGCCGACGGCTGGGCGGCGTCGCGGCCGTCGGCTCGTCGCCGTTGCACGGCATCGGCAGCTGCCCTGGCTCGTCGCGGTGCGGCCGGCGCCAATGGGCAACCACCCAGCTCCGGCCGCGCATGTAGCCGCGTACGAGCGACATGGCGGACACCTCCGTGTGCGAGTGAACCACGGCACCCTGACACTTGCCCGAGGTCAGGGGCGTGCAGCGGGCTCACCTTGGTACGGCGGCGACCGCCTCGATCTCGACGAGAGCTCCCGGAACGGCCAGTCGGGCGACGACGGCTACGGTGATCGCCGGTGGATCAGGCCGCTGCCTCCACACCTCGCCGAAGGCCTGGAAGCCCTCGGCGACGGGGTGCTCGTCGACGACCAGGATCGTCCACTTGACGACGTCCTCGATCGCGGCACCTGCCGAGCTCAGGCAGGGATCTGCGCCGCCGAGGACTGTGGCCTGCTGTTCGTCGACGCCTCCCGACCCGGTCAGCGGCGGTGGTGCTCGATGGAGCGCTGCGGCAACCTCGCCAAGGTCCGCGGCCACCGCGCCAGGGCGACCTGACGGGCTTACGGATTGGCGCGCTGCCTCCCATCGGCGAATATGGACGCCAGGAGGCGCCGATGTCCGATGTCGACCTGTCGTTCGAGCCGCTGACCATCGCCCGCCGGGTCGTACGGCGGCACACGCCATGACCAGCCCGGACGGGCTGGACCTGCCCGCGCTGCAGAAGTTCTTCGACGCCGAGGTGCCGGGCACCGGCGAGCTGAGCGCGGAGCTGATGCAGGGCGGCCGGTCCAACCTCACCTACCGGCTCACCGATGGCCGCTCCACGTGGGTGCTCCGGCGGCCGCCGCTGGGTGGCCTGACCCCGTCGGCGCACGACATGGCAAGGGAGTACCGCGTGGTCGCGGCGCTGTCGGGCACGCCGATCCCGGTGGCGCGCGCCGTGGCCCTGTGTGAGGACACGTCGGTGCTCGGTGTCCCGTTCGCCGTCGTGGACTACGTCGCTGGCCGAGTCATCCGGGCCCGCGACGAGCTGCATGCGCTACCGGAGGAGGAGATCACCCGGTGCGGACACGGGCTGATCGACGTGCTCGCGGCGTTGCACGCCGTCGACCCGGAGGCGGTCGGCCTCGGTGGGTTCGGCAGGCCGCAGGGCTACCTCGGTCGCCAGGTGCGGCGCTGGTACGACCAGTGGACCCGCGTCGCCACCCGGGAGCTTGCCGACCTGGAGCAGCTGCACGCCCTGCTGACGGATGCCTGCCCGGCGGAAGCCGGCGCGTCGATCGTGCACGGGGACTTCCGGATCGACAACGCGATCCTCGACCCCGACGACGCCGGCACGGTGCGCGCCATCGTGGACTGGGAGATGTCGACGCTCGGCGACCCGCTGGCCGACCTCGGCCTGCACCTGGCCTACTCCGATGCCGCGTTCGACCCGATCCTCGGCGGGTTCGCCGCGGCGACCAGCCCGCTGCTGCCGGATCGCGACGACGTCCTGCAGCGCTACGCCACGGCCTCGGGCCGGGACCTACCGAACATCGCCTTCTACATCGCGCTGGGTTACTTCAAGGTCGCGGTGATCGCCGAGGGGATCCACGCCCGGTACGCGCAGGGGATGACCCGCGGGACCGGGTTCGACAACATCGGCGCCGCCGTCCCGCCACTGGCCGCCGCAGGGCTGGCGGCCCTCGACCGAGCGTGACCGGGTCGCCGTGCCGCCGGTGAGTGGTGCGTCACGCTGACCCGGCGCCGAGCACACGCTGGATGGCCGCAGCAAGATCATCAGCCGATCGCTCGTCGAGGCCGTTGGCCACG
>JACDBJ010000089.1 GCA_013695005.1 Pseudonocardiales bacterium | reverse complement strand
GCGGAGCTGAGCCGCTAGCGCAGGTCGCGGAAGAAGGCCCGGACGTCGTCGACGAACAGCTGCGGCTGCTCCCAGGCGGCGAAATGGCCACCCCGTGGCATGTCGGTCCAGCGCACCAGGTTGTAGCGCCGGCGCACCCAGCGCGGGGCGGCCGGAACGATCTCCTTCGGGAAGGCTGCGACACCGGTCGGCACCGGGACGAAGCCGGGCGCCACCTTGCGGAAGCTCTCCCAGTAGATCCGCGCGGACGAGGTCGCCGAGGCGGTCACCCAGTAGATCATCACCGTGTCCAGCAGCTCGTCGCGGCTGACCACGTTCTCCGGGTACCCGCCGCAGTCCATCCAGCGCGCGAACTTCTCCAGGATCCACGCGGCCTGGCCGGCCGGCGAGTCGGTCAGCCCGTAGCCCAGCGTCTGCGGCCTGGTGCTCTGCTGCTTGGCGTACCCCGAGTCCTCCCGCTCGTAGGCGCTGCGGGCGTCGACCGCATCCTGCTCGACGTCATCGGCGATGTCGGCGAGCTCGTCCGGGGTGGGCCGGGCGATCGGCATGTTGAGGTGGATGCCGACGAGCCGGTCGGCGTGGTTGGCGCCGAGCATCGTGGTGACATGCCCACCCCAGTCACCGCCCTGCGCGGCGAACCGCGGGTAGCCCAACCGCTCCATCAGCTCGCACCACGCGCGTGCGATGTGCTCCACCCCCCAGCCCGTGACGTCGGGCTTGCCGGAGAACCCGAATCCCGGCAGCGCGGGACACACCACGTGGAAGGAATCAGCCGCGTCGCCTCCGTGCGCGGCCGGGTCGGTGAGTGGGTCGATCACGCCGGCGAACTCGGCGACCGAGCCTGGCCAGCCATGCGTGATGACCAGCGGCAGCGCCGCGGGCGACGGCGAGCGCCGGTGGATGAACTGGATGTCGAGCCCGTCGATCGTCGTCACGAACTGTTCGAAGCGGTTGAGCGCCGCCTCCCGGACTCGCCAGTCGTACTCGTTCGCCCAGTACTCGCACACTTCCTGCAGGTAGCGCAGCGGAACGCCCTGCGACCAGTCGTCCACCGGCTCGGGCTCGGGCCAGCGCGTCGCGCCGAGCCTGCGGCGCAGGTCGTCGAGCACGGCATCCGGAACGTCGATGCGAAAAGGGCGGGTCACTCGGCAATGGTGCCGAAACATCCGCGACCTGCGCACATGCCTCAATGACTAAGGATCGACGCCAGGTTTGTCTCCATAGGCTAAATCGCCGAAGAGCCTCGCGGGAGATACTCCGGACGACGGCGGGCAGGAGGTAGCTGCGTGAAACAGATCGGACCTGGCTTCCTGTGCCTGCCCGAACGTTCGGAAAAGCCCAGGAGCGACGGCCTCACCCACGTGCTGGACAAGGGGCTGTCCCAGGTCGGGCTGGAGTCGCTGATCCAGACCGCAGGCGACTGCATCGACATCATCAAGCTCGGCTGGGGCACGGCGTACGTCTCTGATGGGGTCAAGGCCAAGGTGGAGATCTGCCGCTCGGCCGGCATCAACCTCTGCCTCGGCGGGACGCTGCTCGAGATCTGCGACTTGCAGGGCCGGATCACCGACTACGTCAAGTGGCTGCACCGGCTCGGCATCACGCACGTCGAGGTGTCCAACGGTGCGCTGGACATGCCCACCGAGCGCAAGCGCGAGCTCATCTCGATGCTGGCCCAGGAGTTCCGGGTGCTGTCGGAGTGCGGCTCGAAAAACCCCGACCAGGAGGTCGTCTCGGCCGCCTGGGTGCAGGAGATGAGCGCCGACCTCGCCGCCGGGGCGTCGCTGCTGATCGCGGAGGCACGCGAGAGCGGAACGGTGGGGCTGTACGGGCTCAACGGTGAGGTGCGCTCCGAGCTGGTCGAGGCACTGATCGAGGACCTGCCGGTGGGACGGATCATCTTCGAGGCGCCGCGCAAGGACCAGCAGGCCTGGTTCATCCGCCGGCTCGGGCCGGCCGCCAACCTGGGCAACATCCCCGCGGACGAGGTCGTGGCGCTGGAAACCCTGCGCCTCGGCCTGCGCTCGGACACCCTCGACATGCTGCCCGCGGTGAACCGCGCGGTGTCGCCACCGGAGCGGAACGGCGTGGCGCACCACTCCCCTTCGCTGTTCCACTAGAGCGGGCGCGCGGTGCGGTTCGGCGAACAAGACATTCTCCTGCCCACGACGATGGTCGGTTCGTGGCCGCGGCCGCTCTGGCTGCGCGGCGGGGTGATCCGCGAGTCCGCCGAGAATCTCGACTACACCGACATGTACCAGCGGAGCCTGTACGAGGACGCCGTGCGGCTGTGCGTCAAGGACCAGGACCTCGCCGGTCTGGACATCGTCACCGACGGGAACCAGTACTTCGAGGGCGAGACCCCGTACGACAAGATCCAGATGCTGTTCGTGCCGCTGCGCCTCGCCGGCTTCCGGGCCTACGGGCCGCCGGGCAACGTCGCAGGTCTGGAGCACTACTTCCGGCCGGTCGTCGCCGACAAGATCCGCTGGGTGCGGCCGATCTTCGGGCCGGTGCTGCAGGCGATGAAGCTCGCCACCGACAAGCCGTTCAAGATCAACATCAACTCGGGTCCGGCCACCGTCGCGACCTGGTGCGAGGACCAGTACTACGGCGACGAGCAGGCGCTGCGCACCGACGTCGCGGACGCGTTCAACCGCGAGCTGCGCTGGCTGGCCGACAACGGTGCGCACTTCGTCCAGCTCACCGAGCAGAGCTACATCGCCTCCGGCGGGCGCGACGACTGGTCGGTGGAGCTGATGAACCGCGCCGCCGACGGCGTGGACGCGCACCTGACCTGGCACATGTGTTACGGCAACGCACGCGAGTTCGACAGCCTCTACCCCGACGTCAACGCGTCCTGCCTGGCCGAGCTGTTCAAGAGCGGGCAGCACATCGACTGGAACGAGATCCACCTAGAGACCGCCCTGCCCGCGATGGCCGAGCTTCCCACGCTGCGCACCTGGACAGACCGCGACGGCACGAACCTCGGCATCGGGGTCATCGAGGTGATGAACCCGCACGTCGAGACCGCCGAGGAGGTGGCGACTCGGTTGCGCGAGGCGCTCAAGCACGTCGACGCGGACCACCTGATCGTCAGCACCGACTGCGGCCTCTACCAGCTGCCGCGCGACCTGGCGTTCCGCAAACTGTGCAGCCTGGTGGCGGGCACCCGCATAGTTCGCCGTGAACTGGGCCGCCACCCTGACGGCCGGGCATTAAGCGTTGCCGGCGGTCTCCCGAGTAGACAATGAATCGACGAATCGTCCTCCCTGCGCGGGAAGTCGCGAGCCAACGCTAATCGTATGGTCAGCTGGACCAGAGCTTGCAGCGTGAGGACGGTGGCGCGTGGACATCCGGGACCAGCACTTCAACCTCGGCGAGTGGAACAACATCATCGAGTCCAGCCTTTCGGACCCGGACTCGGAGCCGTTGGTCAACATCGTCGGCGACGAGGACGCGCTCTACGACGCGATCTACGTCGGCGGCGGCGCGGGCGGCCGGTTCGGCTCCGCGTACATGAAGGCCATGGGCGGCCGGCCGCTGATCATCGACGCCTGGCCGTTCCTCGGCGGGTCGTGCCCGCACCAGGCCTGCGTGCCGCACCACCTGTTCTCCGAGGCGGCCGAGGAGCTCGACCGGATGCGTTGGTTCTCCGACGAGCTGTTCTTCCCCAAGTTCGACCAGTCCAGGGCAAGCATCCTGGAGATGGTCAAGCTGTTCCTGGCCGGCCGCGGCAGCGCGCACGCGTTCATGAACTGGCAGACCAAGGAGCAGCTCGACGTCGAGTACATCCTCAACGCGCGCGCGACGATCATCGACAAGACCACCGTGCAGGCCGCCGGCCGGACGTTCAAGGCCAAGAACCTGGTACTCGGGATGGGGGCCCGGCCGATAAACCCGGAGATCCCCGGGCTCGACCTCCGCGGCGTGCACGACTTCGTCAGCCTCGTCGAAACGCTGGACTACGAGCCCACCAAGTGCGTGATCATCGGCGGCAGCAAGGTCGCCATGGAGTACGGCTCGTTCTTCCAAGCCACCGGATGCGACACGACGATCGTGTCGCGCTCACCGCTGATGCGCACCAAGAGCCTGCACCACGTCGACGAGGACCTGCGGCAGTACGTCGTCGGCGGCATGCGCAAGCGCGGGATGGAGATCCTGGAAGGCGCGCACCCCATCTCGGTCAACGACGACGGCAGCGGCCGGGTCCAGACCGTGACCGTGCGGCTGGCCACCGGCGAGGAGGTCGAGCTCGACACCGACTTCGTCTTCGTCGCCTGTGGCGAGCTGCCGAACACCACCCAGGCCAGGGAAGTGCTGGACATCGACCTCAGCGAGACCGGCCGGGTGATCGTCAACAAGCGGATGCAGACCAACGTGCCCGGCGTCTACGCAATCGGCGACATGATCGACGGCCCGATGGAGATGTTCAAGGCCCGCAAGTCCGGCGTGACCGCGGCCCGCAACATCATGGGCGAGGACCTCGAGTTCGACTACAGCGAGTTCCCCGACTTCCTGCACACGACCTACGAGGTCACCTGGGTCGGGCTGACCGAGGCCGAGGCCAGGGACGAGTACGGGTCGGAGAACGTGATCATCATCCAGATGCCGCCGTACGTGGAGGGCCTGGACACGCCGAACCTGCCGCTGCCGTGCGCCGAGGGCACCATGCTCTACGCCTTCAGCAAGCCGGAGCTCAGCGGCTACCAGAAGCTTGTGATCAACGGTGAGACACGCAAGGTGGTCGGCGCACACCACGTCGGCTACGGGGCGAAGGACGCCTTCCAGTACCTGGACTACCTGATCCACCGTCCGGACGGGCTGACGATCGACGAGCTGGGATGGATGAACGAGCTGTTCCTGAACCCGGAGCACTTCGTGCAGCTCTCCCGGCTGCGCGCCGGAAACGCCAAGCTTCGCCACCTCTGAGCGACCTGTGGACCCGACTCTGGGTCCAAGATGAGGGTGTGGCCAGCGATGGCGGCACGCCCGCACAGAGTGACTGGGCGCAGGCCTGCCTGCACATCCTCGAGGCGGGGGCGGCCGGCACCGACCGGGTGTTCGCGCTGCTGGTCGCCGCCGCCCGGCGGCTGTGCGACGGCGACGGGGCGTCGGTCGTGGCCTGGCATGCGACCGGCCCGCGTCAGCTGGCGGTGAGCGGCAGCGCACTGGAGCTGCCGGACCGGCGGCTCGCCGAGGGCATCACCGTCGAGCCGGAGCGCTCGACCGTCTCGCTCGCCGTGCAGGGCGAGATCGACCTCGTGGTGTGGTGGGGAGCCGGACGGCCGCGCACCGACCGGCTCGAGGAGATCCGGCTGCTGGCCACGCTCGCGGCCACCGCGCTGCGGCCGGCCGGGCCGGCGGTGAGCTCGCTGTACGCCGTGGCCCGTCAGTTGCTGGCCTCCCGGGAGCGCGAGGAGGTGCTGCTCGGGCTGGCCACCGCGACAGCGGACGCGCTACGCGCGGAGATCGCCGGGGTGTTCCTCACCACGCCGGACGG
>JACDBJ010000069.1 GCA_013695005.1 Pseudonocardiales bacterium | reverse complement strand
GCGGCGATCTGCGCTGCGTCGAGCCGGCCGGCGGGGTCGGCGCGACGTTCGTGCTGACGTTGCCACGCTGGGTCAGCCCTTTGCGACCTTCGGCTGGTCCTGCGGCTCCGGGATCGAGGTGACCTTGCGTACGTAGAGCAGCCGATCGCCGCGCTCCAGGTCGTCGACCGCCAGGTCGTCCACGCGGTACAGCCGGCCGCCGCGAACCACGCCCAGGACGATGTCGGCCAGGTGCCGCGGCGAGCCGCCGACCTCGGCCGCGTCGACATCGCGCTCCGCGATGGCCAACCCCTCCTCGGGGGTGAGCAGGTCCTCGACCACCTCAACCACATGCGGGTTGGTCGTGGCGATGCCGAGCAGCCGGCCCGCGGTCTCGGAGGAGACGACGACGGTGTCCGCGCCGGACTGCTGGAGCAGGTGCACGTTCTCCGACTCGCGAACCGAGGCGGAGATCTTGGCCCGCGGGTTCAGCTCACGCGCGGTGAGTGTGACCAGCACGGCGGTGTCGTCGCGGTTCGTGGCGACCACGACCGACCTGGCCTGATGCACGGCTGCCAGACGCAGCACGGCGGTCCGGGTGCCGTCCCCGTTGACGGTCACCAACCCGTCGGCAGCGGCCAGCTCCAGGCGGCGCGGGTTGGTCTCCACCACCACGAACTGGAGCTTCTCGCCCCCCTCATCTACCTCGCCGAGCATCGCCTGGACCGCGGAGCGGCCCTTGGTGCCGTAGCCGACGACGACCACGTGATCACGCACTCGGGACCTCCAACGCTGGACGCGGAACGCCTGCCGGGACCGCTCGGTGAGCAGTTCGATGGTCGTTCCGACGAGCACGAGCAGGAAGATCACCCGCAGTGGGGTGATCAGCAGGACATTGACAAGCCTGGCCCCGTCGGACGACGGCGTGATGTCGCCGTAGCCGGTGGTCGACAGCGACACCGTCGCGTAGTAGATCGCATCGAGCAGCGACAGGCCGTCCTCGTTGACGTCCCGGTAGCCCTCGCGGCCGAGGTAGACGACCAGCACCGAGAGGCCGAGGGCCCCGAACGCGATCGCGACCCGCCGCCAGATGGACCGCGCCGCGCTGGGCCGTCGCTCGGGCATCCGAACGACCCCGACCAGGTTCGGGTCGTCGCTCTCGCTGCCTCGGAGGATCACTGTCTCGGGAGAATAGTGTTCGACCCGAGAGATATCCCGATCGGTCCGAGGCCGATGATGCACGCATGTGCTCAGAGCGACGCCCGGCGCCGGACCCGCCAGCCAATGCGGCGGCGATCGGGCTAGCCGGTTTCCTGACCGTTACGGGAACGACGCACTTCGTGGTCCCCCGGCCCTACGACGCGATCGTCCCGCGGCGTCTGCCTGGGCGGCGACGGGCGTGGACCTACGTCTCGGGGATGGCGGAGCTGGCCACTGCCGCCTTGGTCGCGGTGCCTCGCACCAGACGGGTCGGTGGTCTCGTGGCCGCGGGCCTGTTCGTCGCGGTGTTCCCGGCGAACGTGAAGATGGCGGTGGACTGGGCCCGCCAGCCACGCCGGTCCCCGTTGCAGCGGCTGGTCGCCTGGATGCGCCTGCCGCTGCAGGTACCGCTGGTGATCTGGGCCGTTCGGGTGTGGCGTACCGGCTGAGCTACCCGGATTGGCTCGTCGTCGCCGTCATGCCGGCCTGCTCGGCGCCGACGCGCAGGGTGTTCAGGCCGAACGCCTGCACCGGGTCCAGCGTGCCCGGTCCGACGGCCGCGCCGTCAGTGAGCAGCCGGCCGGCACCCCAGGTCAGGAGCTCGGAGGTCATCGCGTAGCCGTCCGGGCCCTCGACGTGCGTCCTGCTCAGCACCCGGCCGGCGGCGTCGAAGACCTCGGCCACGATGTGCGAGGTGGTGGCGGCCAGCGTCTTGGCGCTCGGCTCGACGCTGGCGTTGCGCGTGAGCAGCCCAGCGGCACCGGTCACGGCGCGCTTGAGCAGTGGGATCCGGCCGGCCATCGACGTGAAACCCGAACTGAGATGGATCATCCGGGTGGCCGAGCCGAACCAGCCGAGATAGACGTCCACCGAGCGAAGGCCGGGTGCGAGCTCGGCCGCCAGCCGCGGCAGCGCGAAGTGCTCCGTCGAGCCGATCGTGATGCCCGACCGGGGTCGCCCGGCGACGTCGAAGCTGCGCATCCGGGCACCCGCGGGCTCGGTGCGGAGCTGGCCGGCACGCCAACCGAACACCGGCTCGGCGACCACCGCGACCAGCGAGTTCAGCGTGCCGAGCGAGAACGCCTGCCCGCCGACTCCGCCGCTGCGCACGAAGTAGCCCACGTCGATGGCGGCGGCGCGCGAGCCTGCCTCGCGCAGTGCCAGCGCACCGGCCAGCGTGCCGGGGATGAAGTCGTTGCCGAACGCTGGCAGCAGCGTCGCGCCGCTGCGCTCCGCCTGCGGCCCGTACTCGGTGAACACCCTGCGCAGGAAGGG
>JACDBJ010000064.1 GCA_013695005.1 Pseudonocardiales bacterium | reverse complement strand
GCCCTCCGCCGGCGGGGCTGCCGCCGACCGGCTTCGGGCAAGGCGGACCTGCGCCGACTCCACCGGGCAAGGGGGGCAGCCTGGTCCTGCGCATCGCGATCGGGGTCGGGGTGGCGCTGCTGGTGCTGCTCGGCGGGTACTTCATCCGCTCGGCGCTGAACGAGGCAGGCAACGTCAACGCCGGTGACTGCATCAAAGTCGTCAGCGCCAACGCCACGGACGCGGAGATCGACGTCGTCGACTGCGCGTCGGCCGACGCGACGCACAAGGTCGGGAAGAACCTGGCCAGCTTGAGCGCGCAGTGCCCGAACGGGCCCTACGACGAGTACACCCAGCCCGGTAACCGCAGCGCCAGCGTCAAGCTCTGCCTGATCCCCAACCTCAAGGCAGGAGACTGCTTCGGGGCCAGCGTGACCGGACCGACGACCAAGGCGGCGTGCGGCCCGGACACGATCCAGATCACCAAGGTCATCTCTGCGGTGGACGAGGCTGCCTGCGGCGACGACGTCGCGTTCAGCTTCCCGGAGCCACCGACGACGTTCTGCGGCAGACCTAGTACCTAAGCTGGCGGTGTGGCGGCGACGGGGTTCTCGGCCGATCCGCTGGTGCCGCGGATGCGGCCGTTCGGCACGACGATCTTCTCCGAGATGTCGGCGCTGGCGGTCAGCACCGGCGCGGTCAACCTCGGCCAAGGCTTCCCGGACACCGACGGGCCACCGGAGATGCTGGCGGCGGCAGCCGAGGCGCTGCGCAGCGGGCAGAACCAGTACCCGCCGGGCATCGGGATCCCGGTGCTGCGGGCCGCAGTCGCCGCTGCGCAGCGGCGGTTCTGGGGCCTCGACTACGACCCGGACAGCGAGGTCCTGGTCACGGCCGGCGCCACCGAGGCGATCGCCGCCGCGATGCTCGCGCTGTGCGACGCGGGCGACGAGGTGGTCTGCTTCGAGCCGTACTACGACTCCTACGCCGCGACGGTCGCGCTCGCGGGCGCGGTCCGGCGGCCGGTCACCCTGCGCCCGACCGCCGACGGCCGATACGGCTTCGACCCCGACGAGCTGCGAGCGGCCTTCGGGCCGCGCACCAGGCTGGTGCTGCTCAACTCGCCGCACAATCCCACCGGCAAGGTGTTCACGGCCGACGAGCTGACGCTGATCGCCCAGCTCTGCCATGAGCACGACACCTACGCCGTCACCGACGAGGTCTACGAGCATCTGGTGTTCACCGACGCGTCCACGCCGCACGTCCCACTGGCCACCCTGCCCGGCATGTGGGAGCGGACCCTCCGGATCTCCTCGGCCGGCAAGACGTTCTCCTGCACCGGTTGGAAGATCGGCTGGGCCAGCGGGCCGGCAGCCCTGATCTCCGCTGTGTTGCGCGTCAAGCAGTACCTGACGTACGTGAACGGCGCACCGCTGCAACCCGCGGTCGCGGTGGCCCTCGGCCTGGACGACCGCTACTTCGCGGAGCTCCGCGCCGGGCTGCAGGACGCCCGCGACCGGCTCTCCGGCGGCCTGCGCAGCGCCGGGCTGCGGGTGCTGCCCTCGGAGGGCACCTACTTCGTCACTGCCGACATCAGCGCAACGGCGGCCGAGGAGGACGGCGTCGAGTTCTGCCGGTCGCTGCCGCACCGCTGCGGTGTCGTCGCCGTGCCGTCTCAGGTCTTCTACGACGACCGCGACGCCGGGCGGCGACTGGTCCGCTTCGCGTTCTGCAAGCGTCCCGAGGTGCTGGACGAGGCGGTCCGCCGGCTGGCGACGCTGGAGGCGATCTGATGACCGCCCGTCCCTCGGGCCTCGGCCGCCCGGTCGCCTACCTCGTCGTCACCGACGGCACCCCCGGTGTACGACAAGCACGGCGAGCGGGTCGGCGTGGTGGAGCACGTGCTGGCCGACGAGGACCTCGACATCTTCCATGGCCTCGTCGTGCATCCGTCGGCGCCGCGGCCGGTGCACCCCGGCCGACCTGCGGAAAGCCCGCTCGAGAAGCGGTTGCGCCATGCCTGGGACTGGATCACCGGCAACCGCTGATCCGAGGCCGGCTGGCCGTGCCGGTTTGAGCCGAGGAGATCGGGGGCAACTCCCTGCGGAGAGTGATCTCGGCAAGGACTGGCGCGAGAGGGGACGCAGGATGACCTCGATGGCATCCGGCGGCTACACCCACGACGCGTTGTACTACCAGTCAGAGGACGAGCTGCTTGCCGCCGCAGTTCCGTTCCTGCGCTCCGGCCTCGACGATGGGCAGGACGCGATGGTGGTCTGCGCCGACTCGACCAATGCGCTGCTCACCGAGGCGCTCGACGGCGATCCGGGCATCAGCACCATGTCGCAGGAAGAGGTCTTTCGACGCACGCCGGGTGCGATCGCGATGTACCAGCAGATGATGGAGCGCAACCGCGCCGAGGGCGGCACCGGCATGCGGCTGGTCGGCCAGGTGGACTTCGGGGCCAGTCCGGCCGAATGGGCGGAGTGGGCGCGGTTCGACGCCGTGCTCAACCGTGCGCTCGCGCCCTACCCGATGTGGAACCTGTGCATGTACGACACCCGTCAACTGCCGTCGGAGGTGCTGGAATGGGCGAACCTGTCCCATCCCAACCTCGTCACCGCAGGGGCGCGGCAGGCCAACCCCGCCTACCTCGAGCCCACCGAGTTCATGCGCCGGTCCGCACCGACGCAGCCCGATCCGCTGACCGCCGCCACGCCGGTCCTCGAGGTGCACGGACTCACCGATCTGCGCTCTCTCCGCCAGCAGCTGCGAGTCGCACTGTCCGCGTCCAGCCTGTCGCCGGAGACACTGGCGGACTTCGTCGTCGTGGTCAGCGAGGTGGCGACCAACGCGCTGGTGCACGGGAAGTCGCCGGTCGACGTCCGGCTGTGGTCGACGCCCAACCGCTCGCTCTGCATAGTGACCGACCGGGGGAGCGGGTTCGACGACCTGTTCGCGGGCTACGCCGCTGCCCGGGAAGACCTCGCCGGCGGAGGGATGGGCTTGTGGCTGGCCCGCCAGCTGTGCGACCACCTGCACGCCGAGCAGACTGCCGACGGCTTCACCGTGAGCCTGTCGGTCCGCGCCTGACCTGTCCGCAAGCAGCAACGAATTGAGGAGCTCAACCGTGTCCGTCAAGGCCCGAGACATCATGACCCCCGACGCCGTCTGCGTCCGCAGCAGCGACACCGTGATGGACGCGGCCCGGCAGATGGCCGAGCTGGACGTCGGCGCACTGCCGATCTGCGGCGAGGACGACCGCATCAAGGGAATACTCACCGACCGCGACATCGTCGTGAAGGTGATCGCGGCCGGCAAGGAGCCGCTTTCCGTCACGGCCGGCGACCTCGCCCAGGGCGAGGCCATCACCATCGGAGCGGACGACGACGCGGAGGAGATCCTGCGCACGATGGCCGAGCATCAGGTGCGCCGGCTCCCCGTCATCGACGACCACCGGCTGGTCGGGATCGTCGCCGTGGCCGACGTTGCTCGCGCGTTGAACCACCCGGACGTCGGGACGCTGCTCGCCGCACTGTCCGCGAAGTAGCAGTGTCCGCGAAGTAGCGGAGGCCGTCGAACCGGCGAGTTGGATGGCCCGAAATGGCGTTACAACCGTCGGTGCAACGCCATAGCGTGCAGCTGTGACCGCCTCGACCGAACCGCGCAGGATCAGGCCTGGCAAGTCCGGCGCCCCACGCCGGCGCTACACCAGCGCGGGTACCCGCACCGAGGCCTTCGGGCCGTCGGAGTGGGGGCTGCTGGCGGTCGTGGCGTGCCTGTGGGGTTCGTCGTTCCTGTTCATCGACATCGGTCTGCAGGCCTTCGACCCCGGGGTGGTTGGTGCGGCCAGGCTGCTGTTGGGTGCCGCCGCCCTTGCGCTGGTACCCCGGGCACGGCGTGCCGTGGCGCGCGAGGACTACCCGCGGATCGCCGCGCTAGGGCTGGTCTGGATGGGTGCGCCGATGCTGCTGTTCCCCTACGCGCAGCAGTGGATCGACTCGTCGGTGGCCGGCATGCTCAACGGCGCGGTTCCGCTGGCCACCGCCGCGTGGTCGGTGTTGTTGCTGCGCCGGATACCGCGCCGCGTTCAGCTGTTGGGGCTGCTCGTCGGCTTCGTCGGCATCGTGGCGATCTCCTGGCCGGAGCTGGCAGGCTCCCGTGCCACGGCCATCGGTGCCGGGCTCGTCGTGCTGGCCGTGGTGCTCTACGGGCTGGCGGCCAACCTCGCGGTGCCGCTGCAGCAGCGCTACGGCGCGCTGCCGGTACTGCTGCGGGCCCAGCTCGTCGCGCTGGTCGTGGTGGTGCCCTTCGGCGTCGCGGGGCTGCCGCGGTCGACGTGGTCGTGGCCGTCCGCATTGGCGATGTTGCCGCTGGGTGTGCTGGGCACGGGGCTGGCGTTCGTGCTGATGACCACGCTGGTCGGGCGGGTGGGCGCACCCCGCGGCGCGGTGGCGATCTACTTCGTCCCGGTGGTGGCGATCGCGCTCGGCGCCCTGGTGCTCGATGAGCGCATCACGCTGGCGGCGATCATCGGGACGGTCCTCGTGCTCGTCGGCGCCGTGCTGGCGTCCCGCCGCGAAACTCCGATCAGGCCCCTGGCAGGTGATCGAGCAGCATCCGCAGCGCCTCGACGGTGGTCTCCGCGCAGACCGCGGACGGCTCGTCACCCTGGAGGTTGAGCTGCTTGACCATCGTGTCGTCGGAGGCCGTTATCCACCCGGTCCAGCTCGACGCGGACGCCGAGCGGGCGCACCGGCCGGGTCAGCTCGAAGCGGTCCAGCACCGCGAGCGCGGCCCGCTGGACCTCGGCGGCGTCCGTCGTCGGGGCCGCCAGCTTGGTGATCTTGGTTCGGGTGAAGAACGACGAGAACCGTACCTTCACCGCGACCCGTGCGACGAACCGTCCGGCGCTCGCCTGCTCGGTGGTGAGAGCGGCAGCCATCTGCGCCACCTGCTCGTCGATGGCGTGCGGGCGCCGACGAACGCCTCGTCCCAGCCCCACACCTCCACCACCACCGGGAAGCTGCGCAACGTCGCCATCACCCGTGCCGACGCAGCGTCGTAGGCGGCCGGGTCGGACTGCAGGAACACTGCATCGGGACACCTCTTTGCCGCCGCCCGCAACGGCATGCCCGACCGGATCCCGAACGCCCGCGCCTCGTAGGACGCCGCGGCGACCACGACCCGCCGCCGGGTCGGGTCCGCCGGGGCCAGCGCGGCCCACCTCTGGCAGTCCGGCTTCCGGGCACGCCAGCTGAACTCCGCCTGGCCGTTCGCGCGCTTCGACGCGCTGGTCAGCCGAACATTAGGTACGTCGGACACTGGGACTCGCGTGCACAGCCGTCCTCAGCTGAATGCCGACATCGGTAACACTGTGTCATGGCCGCTATCGGTGCGGCGAACCCACTCCGTATCCGGATCTGCCGATGAGAGAGCGTCGCTGCATTCACGGTCATGCCGTGCACGGCCGTCGCCTACCAGGACGCGTCCTGTGTAGCGGCCAAAAGACCGCTAGGCCATGACGCACCCATCTGACCTCAACACCACCGTCGCACTTCGAACCGGCTGCTAATCAGCAGCCTCCCCATGGGGCGGTGCCCAGAAAGGCGGGTACTTCGTCTGGCCGGTCGGCGCGTCGCACGACGTGTCATTCGCGGCCGCGCCGGCGCAGCTGTTCGCCGGCGGGTCGGGCGTCGTGCCGCTGATGGCGATCATCCGGGAGCGCGCGCGGCACGAC
>JACDBJ010000001.1 GCA_013695005.1 Pseudonocardiales bacterium | reverse complement strand
GTTGCGTTCGCGGCCTGGCGAATCAGCCTGGTGCGCGGCCGGCGCGGTGGTCCCGGTCGGCGAGGTCGGCGGCGTAGAGCTCGATGTCGCGTAGCCCGACGCCGCGTCCGCTCGCCCGCCGCCGCCCGACCAGGGGCACGACCTCGTCGGTCCACCAACGCTGTCCCAGTTCGCGCGGACCGATTCCGGTCAGGCCTTGGCGGAACCCCCAGGCCTCGGCCGCGTCGGCCAGCCGAGCCCAGTCGGCGGGCCGGTCCAGCCACAGCTCGGACCGGGTGTCGTCGGGCAGCGGCACCCGCTGCAGGAAGTCCCGCTCGGCTGCCTTGCTGGCCAGGTGCGACAGTCGCAGGCACCACATCGCGTAGGCGGTGGTGCAGATGCGACGGACGATCGCCGGCACGCTGTACTGTTCACGCGCGCGAGCCACCGACACGCGGTGGTGCCCGTCGACCACGAAGTACATCTCGTCCAGCTGCATCAGTTCTACCCGCGGCAGCGCGATGCCGGCGGCGACGGCATCGGCGACCGACCGATGGCGCGCCTGCAGCGTCCGGTTCACCAGCCGGAACCGTGCGTCGAAGTCGCCGGCGCGCCCTACGGTGCCGACGATCCGGTCGGTGCGCACGTCGTCCGGATAGATGATCATGTCGCCGTCCCGGCCCAGCGCGGCGATCGCGTCCGCGAAGATCACGGGCGTGCGGTCGTCCGGGTCGTCGCCGTACAGCTCCCGTAACCACTCACGCATGGCGTTACGGTAGGCGGCGGTCGAGGATCGCCCAAGGGTTTTTGGCGGCTACCGGGGTGCCGACGATCCCGTCGATGGTCGCGGTGCCGCTGCGCGCCGGTCCTGACCGGCGCCCGAGCCCGTCCCGGAGGACCAGGTGCCCAACTGCACGCGCACCGCGTCCGGCGCACCGTCTAGCCGGAAGGCCAGCGGGATGCGCTGGCCGGACATCCCGGTGACGAGCTCGGCCGTGCGGGCTCGCCACCGCTGGCCCGGCGGCGATGGCGGCGCCGGCTGGTGATCGGCGACTCGCACGCCGACGCCGCGAACATGCCAGACCCGACGCGACTCGGGTGCGCCCGCGGTCGCCGTCCCGCCCGGGATCGGCCCAGCCGCGGGCACCCCCGTCGGAGCATTGCGCTGCAGGTAGTCGACGCTGTCGGTGGTCACATGCGCGGTCATCGCTGGTCCCGCTCAGCAGCCGGGTGGGGTGTTGCCGAGTTGGGAGGCCTGTTCGCAGAACTATTGGTGGCTGCGCTCGGTCTGCGCGTCGAATGCCCTGCTGGAGAACACCCAGATCGAGGCGAACACGGCGACCATCACGGCCACGACAAGCAGAAAGGCGATCAGCTGCTTGCGGTAGGACTTCACGGCCACCGAGGCGCCTGTGCTGAGGTTGTCCATCCGCTTGCTGTGCAGCGTCCCGGCCTTCCAGTCGCCGAAGACCCGGACCCGATCGCCCTCACTGAGCGAGCCGTCGTAGCCGAGGGCGCGAAACTGCACGGGCACCGGCTGTTGACGGTTGCCCGCGTCGTCGTAGCGCTCGACGCGGAACGACATGACGGTCATGGAGCTGTTCTCGCCGTAGCTCTCCGAGCGCTGTTGGATCGCCCGCGCCTCGCCCTCCACCACCGCGTCATTCCCGGCACGCGGGAGTTCCGGAGGTGCCGATGGGGGTTCGTACGCCTGTGGTCGTGCTGGCTGCTGGGCTGAGGACTGCAGATCCGGCGCCGTCGGACCATGGGCAGGCGCCGTGGGTGCGGGAAAGACGGCCGAGGACGTCGCGTCGTCCTCGAACTGCCAACTGCGTGGCTGCGGCGGTGTTTGCGGCGCGGCCACATCGACGACCCGCAACGTTGTGCCGCCCACAACGATCAGGTCGCCGGCGGTCAGCGCGCAGTCCGTTACCCGCCGCCCGTTGACGAACGTGCCGTTGCTCGAACCCAGATCCTGCACGATCAGGCTGCCACCGGTGTCGAACACGCTCGCGTGCTGCCGAGAGAGCTGGACGTCGCCGCCCAGGCTTCCCATGGGTCCGGCATCGCGACCCAGCATCACGCCGCCCTCGGAGAGTTGGATGGTCGTGCCTGCTGCCGGGCCACTCATCACCATCAGCGCCCGGGCAGACGCCCGGCCATTCACGTCGCCGATCCCGCTCATCTGCCTCTCCTCCCCAACGTCGCACCTCGTCCAAGAATCCGCGCGCACCCGGGCAACGACCAGGGTGCTACACGCCGCTGCACGGCGTCCAACACCACTTACGTCCGAAGCAGGCACCAGCCGTTAGTGCAGAGGCTCGATCCTGCGCGCGTGATACGCCCGCCGTTGGAGTCGGCAGAGCGGCATGGTCCACACCGGCTCGGTGCAAAGGTCAGGACCGTGATCAGTGTCGGACCGGTACTTGCCCGCCGCCGGCCGGATCACCCACCGCGCGGGGATGCTCTGCTGGAGTCCGTTAGTGTGGGAAAGGTGTGGTCCCGATCTTGGTCGGCTTGTGCGGTCATGCCGCTGAGCAGCCACACAGTGGAGCTGAGGGGACTCGAACCCTGACCCCCTGACTGCCACTAGCAGCCTGCACGACCTCCCCGGTGGATCCAGGATGAGTCTGCGCCAACCCGCCGCTCATTGGACACCGAGACTAGGAGACGTCGGCGTAGTCGCGGTCGAGCTCGTCGGCGGTGAGGTTGATCGCGGTCCGCACGAACAGGGCGATGGGCTGGGCCCGTGATCCTTCCGGCCAGGCGATCTCGGTGGTATAGGGGCTGGCATCGCTGACCGGTCGGTAGGCGATGTCTGGTCTCGGGTTGCACCGCGCCACCGAGGAGGGGATGAGGGCGACCGCTTGGCCGAGGCCGACGACTTCCAGCAGCTGGGCGCTGTCGCTGACCACCGGACCAGAAACGGGCTCGGCCGGCTCCGGCGTCACGGATCCGATCTCTGACCAGCTGCGGTCGCGCCCCGACCAGTAGCGCCGTTCGGCGGGACTGGACTCTGGCCACTGCGGGATGGGCAAGCCCTGGAGGTCTTGACAGCGCAAGGCACCGCGTTGCGCGAGTTCGTGATCGGAGGGAAGCGCCGCCACCCTCGGCTCGGTGGTCAGCGGTTCGGCCTCCAGACCGCGCCGGTCGTAGGGCGAACTGAGCAGGGCAAGGTCGGCGCGTCCGTCGCGCACCATGTCCGCTTGCTGCCGGTAGCCGCTGACCAGGATCTCGACTGGCGGG
Organism: Pseudonocardiales bacterium; assembly: GCA_013695005.1. Classification (GTDB taxonomy): domain Bacteria; phylum Actinomycetota; class Actinomycetes; order Mycobacteriales; family Pseudonocardiaceae; genus Pseudonocardia. The sequence continues at coordinate 6,034 of JACDBJ010000001.1, read as the reverse complement.
GTGGCCGGCAGCGTGGTGTAGGAGTCCACGATTCGTTTGAGCAGACCGGTTGTGACGCCTGGTTTCGCGGTGACCACCAGGCTGGGCGTGCTCGCGCCGGCGCGCCGGGTCCGGCGAGCCACGGCCGACACCACATCCAACGCGACCGCGGCTTGCTCGAGCAGCGTCTGGCCAGCGGCGGTGAGCGTGACCTGGCGAGTGTTGCGCTCGAACAGCTGCACGGCCAACCGTCGCTCCAGCCCCCGAATGGCCCGCGACAGCGGCGGCTGGGCCATCCCCAGCCGTTGTGCGGCCCGGGAGAAGTTGAGCTCTTCGGCCACCGCGACGAAGTAGCGCAGTTCCCGCACTTCGAGGTCATCCATACCTCCAGGGTATAACACCCAGCCCGATCGGTCTTTCCGCGCCGAGCGCACTCGCTGCTGGGGTGGAGACGTCACACAGCAGCCCGATCCGGAGGTATCACGATGACCGACAACCGACCCGGGGCCCAGATAGCCCTGGTGACCGGGGCCAACAAGGGGATCGGTCGGGAGATCACCCGCCGGCTCGCCGCCGAAGGCATGACCGTCTACCTCGGTGCCCGCGACGCCACCCGCGGCCGGGCCGCCGCCGACGATCTCGCAGGTGACGGCGTCGACGTCCGATTCCTCCAGCTCGACGTGACCGACCCGGCAGAGATCGACGCGGCCGTGAAACAGGTCGACGAGGAATGTGGCTGGCTCGACGTGCTGGTCAACAACGCCGGCGTCGCGCTCGAGTGGGGCAGCTCGGTGGCCGAGGTCACGGTGGAGCAGATGCGGCGCACGTTCGAGGTCAACGTGTTCGGCGTGGTCGCCGTCACGCGGGCCTGCATCCCACTGCTTCGCCAGTCGTCGGCGGCCCGGGTGGTCAACATCTCCAGCCCACTGGGCTCGCTGAGCCTGATCGACGACCCCGACGACGTGGTGTCCTCGGTCGGGATGCTCGCCTACAGCTCGTCCAAGACCGCCCTGAACGCGGTCACCCTGCTGTACGCCAACGCCCTGCAACCGGACGCCATCACGGTCAACGCGGTCAGCCCCGGTTTCGTGGCCACCGACCTCAACCACCACCGCGGGCAGCTGACCGTCGAGCAAGGCGCCGAGCTTCCGGTACGGCTCGCGCTGCTCGGCGCCGACGGCCCGACCGGAACCTTCCTCCGGCACGACGACCGGGGCGCGCAGCAGGTCGTGCCGTGGTGACGCGGCCAGCCCGGCGGGGAGCCGAGACCGCACACCAACCAGAGAAGGAGACCACCATGATCACTCGAGTTCTTGGCGGCAACGACCACTCCACTGGCACCGACGCCGGCCTGCTGATCTTGCGCCTCGCGGTCGCAGCCGTGTTCATCGCGCACGGCTGGGGAGACGTCTTCGAGGCGGGCGTGTCGACCAATATCGCCAACTACCAGCAAGCGGGCATCCCGCTGGCTGCGGTGAGCGCGCCGTTCGCGGCCTACATCCAGCTCTTCGGCGGGATCCTGGTCGCGTTCGGCATCCTCACCCGAGCCATCAGCGTCGGGTTCATCATCGTCATGCTGGGCGCGCTGGTCTTCGTCCACCCTGGTGAGGCACTGGTCATGGGCCAGGACGGAACTGGCTCCGGGTTCGCCTTCATCATGTGCGCGGCATCGATCACGCTGCTGCTCGCCGGGCCAGGTCGGTTCAGCCTCGACCACGTGCTCACCACCCGAGCCCAGCATCAGGCCAGCCATGCCTGACTGGCTGTCTCTGGGCAGAGTCGCGCGAGCGCTCGCCGGCGCGCTGAGCATCGCGGGCACGCTGGCCCTGATCGCCTGCGCCGGCCCCAGCACCGCAACCGACAGCGCCGCGACTTCGCGTCCGGCGCCCTCCGCACCGGGTGGTGACGCCCTGCTGACGCAGCTGCGCGATGGCGGCGTGATCGTCGTGTTCCGGCACGCTGCCACTGACCGGTCCCAACTGGACGCCGACGATCGCACCGGGCCCGACGCCGGCCCGGTGGACTTCGCGGACTGCTCCACCCAGCGAAACCTGACCGACGCCGGGCGCGCCGACGCCCGGGGCATCGGTGAGGCGTTCCGTGCGCTGCAGATACCGGTCGGGGAGGTGTGGACCAGCCCGTACTGCCGCAGCAGGGAGACCGCCGAGCTGGCCTTCAGCCGCGCCGAGGTGGTCAGCGGTCTCGAGCGGCTGTTCCCGCAACGCGACGAGGTAGCCGACCGCCGCGTCAGCCAACTCATCCGCGAGCGCGCGCCCGGCGCGGGCCGTCCCAACCTGGTCATCTCCGGGCACGGCCTCTATCCGAGCGTGCTGTCACCCGCCGTGACGCTCCAGGAGGGCGAAGCAGCCCTGTACACGGTGCGCGGCAACGACGTCGTCCTGATCGGCCAGGTCGCCCCCGACGATTGGGCCGGTCTTGCGAGCAACTAGCGATCTCGCGGTCAAGAGACCGGCCGAGGACAAGCTGCACTGGATTCTGCGCGTGGCGGTCGCTGCCGAGTTCATCGGTCACGGCGCGTTCGGCCTGATGGGCAAACAAGGGTGGCTGGCCTACTACGAGGTGTTCGGCATCGGTGAAGATCTGGCATGGCGCTTGATGCCGGTGACCGGTGCCGTCGATATCGCACTGGGCATCCTCGTCCTCGTCTGGCCTACCCGGGCGTTGCTGGCCTATCTGGCGTTCTGGGGCTTGTTCACGGCAGTCTTGCGGCCGCTGGCCGGCGAAGGCATCTGGGAGTTCCTGGAGCGCTCCTACAACTTCGGCGTGCCGCTCGGCCTGCTTCTCCTGTGGGGTGGCGCGAGTGCGAGTCCACGGCTGTGGCTCGCTCGGCTTCGAGAGGTCCCACGATTCACCGCGGCGCACGCCGGGCGTGTGAGGTGGCTTTTCCGGGCCGTCATCGGCACCTCTCTCGTTGGGCACGGCGGCCTCGGGGTGTTCGACAACAAGCCGTTGTTGATCGTGGGCTACGAGTCCGTGGGCCTGACCCGCTTGGTTGATGATCCGCAGACCCTCAACGAGCTCATCGGTCTGTTCGAGATCGGGCTCGGCGTACTGGTGTTCACCTTTCCGGCGACCGGCCTGCTCTGGTTTGTCCTGGCCTGGAAACTGTGCACCGAGATGCTCTACGTGACGATGGGTGCGTACGGCGCCGTCTTCGAGGTGATCGAACGTGGCTCGGCGTACGCGGCGCCGTTGGCCGTGATTTGCCTGACCTCGATCATCGCTGGAACACGCGACCCGGAAAGGCCTGGGACACAGAACTACCGCGAACGCTGAGGAACGACATGAGGGCCGTTCGGGCGCTCGTGATGCTCGCTGCGGCCGGCGCGCTGGCCACAACCGCATGCACGACCGAACCCGCGGGACCAGCGGCGACCCCGCCATCCACCAGCGCCGGACCAGTTACCGAGGCCAGGGACCTGAGGGCGATTGCGGAACAGATCCTGCCCAGCGTGGTTTCGGTCGACGTGCGCGGCGGCCGAGGTGTCATCGGGTCAGGATTTCGCGTCGCCATCCCAGGCATCGTCGTGACCAACGCGCATATCTTGCAGGGTGCGACCGAGGTGTCCGTGATCTTGCGGAATGGAACTCGGCGTACCGCGCGAGTACTCGGCAGCGCGCCGGACTACGACATCGCTGCGCTGCAGGTCGATGACTCCGGACTTCCGCCGCTCCACTCCCGATCCGGGCTGGCCGACGTGCGCACCGGCGATCCGGTGCTCACGATCGGCTACCAGCACGGAGCGGCCGACGCAGTGACATCGGGCACGGTGCGCGCGCTGAACCATCCGGTCCGGCTGGGCGACGGTGGCGCTGAGATCGGGGTCGTGCAGACAGACGCCGCGATCACGCTCGACGCTGGTTGGGGACCGCTGGTCAACACGCGGGGCGAGGTGCTCGGCGTGCTCACGACGATCGCCACGCCGCGCAACGAGACCGGCTCGACTGGGTCAACGTTCGCGATCCCCGTCGATGTCGCTCGGCGGGAGGCCATGAAGATCGTCGCAGGCGCGTAGGTTATCCAGCGCCGGACAATCGATCGGTGCCATCCCAGGCTCCTCCTCCGGACCCACGCTGCACTCCGTCACCGAGATCCTGGCGTGTTGGGCGACACCAGCCCCGCGGCGGGGCTATGCCTGGACGTCGGCCACGCCATCTTCAACGGGTATACCGGCTCTTCGCAGCGAACCTGGGAGCTGCGGGGGCTCGGGTGCGACACGCCGAGGCTGAGTGAGCTGAGGTAGGGCCTGGGCCTTCACGATCTGTGATCACGACCAAGTGGCCACGATCGGGAAGGAACCCCAGGCGATGGAGGACGCTACTGCGTCATTGACTGCTGCGCTGTTCGGGTTGGAAGGGTTCGTCGTGCTCGCGGCGGCCGATGCCGGCGATGAGCTGGAGCTGCTGGTGGAGACCACGGCGGAGCTGGTGGGCTGCCCGGCGTGCGGGGCGGTGGCTCGGGCGAAGGACCGTCGCCCGGTGTGGGTGCGGGACCTACCGGTGGCCGGGCGGGCGGTGGTGATCTGCTGGCACAAGCGGGTCTGGAGCTGCCCGCACGCGCTGTGTGGGACCCGGAGCTGGACCGAGCAGCACGAGGCGATCGCACCGCGGGCGTGCTTGACCGAGCGGGCCCGTCAGTGGGCCTTCGAGCAGGTCGGAAGGTGTGACGCTGCGGTGTCGCGGATTGCCGCGCAGCTGGGGGTGGCGTGGTGGACGGTGATGAACCAGGTCATCGAGCGTGGTGTGCCGGTGGTTGAGGATCCGGCCCGGCTCGCCGAGGTCACCGCGGTCGGGGTCGACGAGACCGCCTACCTGCGCGCCACCGGCACACACCCCACCGAGTTCGCGACCGGCATCACCGACCTGACCCCGGGACGTCCGGCGCGGCTGCTTGAGCTGGTGGCGGGCCGCTCCGGCACGGTGCTGGGGTGCTGGCTGGGTGAGCAGAGCGCCGACTGGCGGGCCGCGGTGGTGACCGCGTCGCTGGACCCGTTCCGCGGCTACGCCACCGCGCTGGCCACCCAGCTGCCCGACGCGGTCCGCGTGCTGGACCCGTTCCACGTCGTCAAACTCGGCCTGAGCTGCGTCGATGACATCCGCCGCCGCGTCCAGCACGACACCCTGGGCCACCGCGGGCACACCGGCGACCCGCTCTACGGCATCCGCCGTGTGCTGCGCCGCCGCCAAGATCGGCTGTCCACGACAGCCCGCGACCGGCTGCACGCCGGGTTGATCACCGGCGACCCCGACGGCGAGGTCACGCTGGCCTGGACCGTCGCCCAGGACCTGATGAGCCTCTACCAGCTCACCGACCCCGACCAGGCCCGCACCCGCGCCCTGGCCCTGATCGCCGACCTGCGCGCCGCCCCGATCGCGGAGCTCGCCCGTCTGGGCCGGACCCTGCACGCCTGGCGAGCCGAGCTGTGCGCGCATTTCGACCATCCCGACGTGAGCAACGGCCCGACCGAGAACCTCAACCTGAAGATCAAGAACACCAAGCGGACCGCCCGCGGCTACCGCAACTTCGCCCACTACAGACTGCGACTATTGCTCAACCACGGCCGAGTCCGCGAAGATCACCCACCGACACGGATCAGAACCCGCCGTCCCAGCTTGGCTGCGTAGAGCCTGTAAACGGTGGGCGACCTGCGCGTTGGACAGGTGCTCACCGACGGCGGCGAGCACGTCTGCCTAGCGCCCGGAGATGCCAACCTCCTGACCAACGGTCACGTTGGACATCATCGCTCACCCGGCTCCGTGTGTGCACCGTGCTGTTTCCGTGGCGAGTCCGTAGCCAGCACGGATGGCCCAGCTTCCGCATCGCGACACGCTCGACGCAGCTGCTCCGAGCCCACCAGAGCCCGACATGTACTCCCCACCACATCGCCGCCAAACTCGCAGCCGGCGTACCCGCGACCTGTTCGCCCAGGCCGAAGCAGCGCGCCTGGCCCGCCAGGCCATGCAGGGATCCGAGCCGGCGCCCTCAGAACCTGCCGCGACGACGCCGAGGGCGCGCCACTGGTCGCTGCGGCGC
>JACDBJ010000564.1 GCA_013695005.1 Pseudonocardiales bacterium | reverse complement strand
CCACATGCCCGCGATCACCCACGGGTTGGGCGCCAACGACAACCCGGCAGCGAACAGCGCGCTGCACAGCATCGCGACCGACAACACCGTGGTGCGGCCGAACTTGCGCACGACACCGTGCAGGAAGTCGGGCAACATGCTGTAGACGATGAAGCCGGGCAGGAACACCGCGGCGATCTGGCCGAGTTCCAGGCCGTGCCCGCGTTGCAGGTGCATCAGCAGTAGCAACGCGACACCCGCCTCGGCCATCGCGGTGATCACAACGAGGCCGAGCATCGGCCGCATCCGTCTCCCGAGCTGGCGCAATCGCGGCCCGGTCTCGAGCTCCCGTTCGAGCGCAGGCGACTCGACGGAGGGCGACGGGACCAGCATCACCACCACCGCGACCGCACATGCCGCCGCGCCGAGCCAGAACACGCCCCGGTAATCGATCTTCGACACCAGCGCCAGCGCCGCGACGAAGGCGATCCACGTGCCCCCACCCTCGGCCGCGAACAACTTGCTGAACGCGCCGTCGTCGTCGGCCAGCCCCTCGCCAACCCGGGCCCGCAGCGCGACCCAGAACAGCGCGCCACCGACACCACCCAGTACCGCAGCACCGTAGGCGAGACCGATCCCCGGCGTGGCCGCATAGCCCACAAAGGACAGTCCGTAGAGGACGGCACCGGCGGCGGCCAGGCGGGCCCGGTCGAACCGGTCGGCCAGCGCACCCGCGACGGGACGTACCAACAACGACACCAGGGTCTCCAGCGCGATAAGCGCGCCGACCTCGGCCGCGGAGGCGCCGAGCTGACTGCCCGCCCACAACGGCAGGAAGAAGTCGAGCACCTCCACCGGGCCACGCGTGAGCGCTGCCGCCAGCTGGTTGGTGTTCGCGCGCCGTTTGTGCGTGTCGACGTCCGCCATCTCCACCCCTAGCTATAGGATACGAACGTATCGTAAAGGAGTTGTCAACGGGGATGAGGTGATCGGGTGCCGAAGGTCGTGGACCGGGACGAACGCAAGCGGACGATCGCCGAAGCGCTGCTCCGCCTCGTCGCACGCCAGGGGATCGAGAAGGTCAGCGTGCGCACAGTCGCGGCCGAGGCCGGGATCTCGGCAGGCGCGGTGCAGAAGTACTTCGCGACCAAAGAAGACATGCTGGCGGTGGCATTTGAGCTGACCGGCGAGTTCCTCGTCCGGCGCTGGGCGGACATCGACGCCGAAGGCCCGTTCATCGAGGTACTTCGGGAGCACATCGTCGCAGCGCTGCCCTTGGACGAGCAGCGCCGGGCGGAGCTGGTAATCGTCTTCGCGTTCACCGCCCGCGCCGCCGCCCAGCCCGACTGGGCGCGCCGGCTGCAACGCGACTACGGCGACGCGCACGACCTCACGACCCGGTTCCTCCGGTTCGGCCAGTCCACCGGCGAGGTGCGTGACGACCTGGACGTCGAGCGCCTCGCCGACCTGGTACTAGCTCTGACCGACGGGTTGTCGGCGCGCCTGCTGCACACCCCGCTGCTGCGCTCGCCTCAACACGACGAGCTGCTTGCGTCACTCGACCTGGCCCTGCACGAGTTGCTCGCACCCCGTTAGCGCGGCGAGTGGGCGCCACGTCCCCGACGCTAGATCGCGGACAACACCTACCCGGAGCGGGCCGTCGCTACGGGCAACCAGCCACTCGTTGCGTGACACGACCTGCTGAAGACTCATCTCGCTCTCCTCTCGAGTGCTTCTGGGCTAGCTCTCGATTGGTTAGATGGTGCGGCGGTGCAGAACTCATCGGTGAGCGGCCTCGGTGTCCAGGCCTTCTAGCCAGGCCTGCCACGCCGGCTGCTCGCGCTCGATGTAGTCGGGTGCGTCGTCGGAGAACAGCCAGCCCTGGATCGAAGCCATGGTCGAGCCGTCGCTCTTGTCATGAGCGAAGAACCCGAGAAAGCCGGTGACCGGATCGGTGAGACTCAGCAGCAGCTCGTTCGGCCCAGGTGACGCGCCGATCCGCTCGACGTGCCCGGTGAGGCCGCGCGCGTCGACCGGTTGTCCGACCGCGCCGGCACCGAGCGCCTGCCGGATGGCCGACCACACGGTGTCGGCGTGGCCTTTGATGTCGGCGGCAACCTCCATGGAGGCGACCCGCTGGCCCGGGAAGTGAGCTGGCCGCGGTGGACGGCGTGGCTCGGGCTGGTGATGTGCCTTGCGCTCGCGGTGTTGCTGCCGCTGCGGGCGGTGCTGATCACCGCCGGGGTGCTCGCGGTCGGGTTCGCGCTCACCACGCTGCTCGGTCGACGCTCGGGCAGCCCCGGGTAGCGTTCGGTGCCGTGACCGATCTGCGCAAGAGCCCCCTGCATGGCCGCCACCTCACCCTCGACCCGAACCTCGCCGAGTTCGGCGGCTGGTTGATGCCGCTGCAGTACGCGCAGGGCAACGGGGGTGGCGTCGTCCCCGAGCACGTCGCGGTGCGCGAGGTCGTCGGGGTCTTCGACGTCAGCCACCTCGGCAAGCTCTCGATCAGCGGGCCGGGGGCCACGGAGTTCGTCAACTCGTGCTTCACCGCCGACCTGGACCGGATCAAGGTCGGCCAGGCGCAGTACACGATGTGCTGCGCGGACGACGGCGGCGTGGTGGACGACCTGATCGTCTACCGTTCCGACACCGACGAGCTGCTCGCGGTGCCCAACGCGGCCAACGCAGCCGCGGTCGCCCGCTTGCTGGAGGCGGCCGCCCCGCCGGAGATCACCATCCGCAACCTGCACACCGACCTCGCCGTGATCGCCGTGCAGGGCCCGCGCTCGGCCGAGGTGCTCGCCTCCATCGGGCTGGACACCGGGACACCGGGTGCGGACGAGCTGGGCTACATGTCCTTCCTCGACTTCGAGACGGTGCTCGGCCCGGTGCGGGTCTGCCGGACCGGCTACACCGGTGAGCGGGGCTACGAGCTGATCCTGGGTGCCGAGGAGGCCTCCGCGCTGTGGGACGAGCTGGTGGCGGAGGCGGTCTCGCTCGAGGGTCGGCCGTGCGGGCTCGGAGCGCGGGACACGCTGCGCACCGAGATGGGCTACGCGCTGCACGGTCAGGACCTCTCGCCGGAGATCACGCCGGTGCAGGCGCGTTGTGGGTGGGCGGTCGGCTGGCGCAAGCCGGTGTTCTGGGGCCGTGAGGCGCTGCTGGCCGAGCGGGAAGCCGGCCCGGCGCGTCAGCTGTGGGGCCTGCGGGTGACCGAGCGCGGGGTGCTGCGGCCGGGGATGCCGGTGCTCGCCGACGGCAACGGCGTCGGGATCACAACCTCCGGGACGTTCTCCCCGACGCTGCGGACCGGGATCGCGTTGGCCCTGGTGGACAGCGCGGCGGGGCTGGCCGACGGCGGGCAGGCGCAGGTCGACGTGCGGGGCCGCTCGCTGGCGTGCGACGTCGTCGACCCGCCGTTCGTCCCGTCGCACGTGCGCTAGGGCGCATCGTGGAGCCAAATAGTGGGACGTCCGACCATTGGTCTTGCAAGCTGAGCTACCGTTTCGCTATGAGCGCCGCGCCCCTCGCCTTCCACCGCACCGCGAATCCCGCACCGATAGCTGCGGAGCGCCGCGTCGAGATTGTGACCAGCCCGGGGTTCGGCAAGCACTTCACCGACCACATGGTCACCATCCGGTGGAGCGCGGAGCAGGGTTGGCACGACGCGTCGGTGGGGCCCTACGGGCCTCTCACGCTCGACCCGGCCTCGATGGTGCTGCACTACGGCCAGGAGATCTTCGAGGGCCTCAAGGCCTACCGCCAGCCCGACGGGTCGGTCGCCTCGTTCCGGCCGGAGGCCAACGCCGCCCGGTTCCGGGCCTCGGCCGGCCGGCTCGCCATGCCGGCGCTGCCGGAGGGGCTGTTCCTCAGCTCGCTAGCCGAGCTCGTCGACGCCGACAACGCCTGGGTGCCGCCGGCCGGCGGTGAGGAGTCGCTGTACCTGCGACCGTTCATGATCGCCACGGAGGTCGGCCTCGGGGTTCGGCCCGCCGCGGAGTGCCTGTACACGCTGATCGCCTCACCGGCGGGCGCGTACTTCCCCGGCGGAGTCAAGCCGGTCGACGTCTGGGTGTGCACCGACTACACCCGCGCGGCCGTCGGCGGCACCGGAACGGCCAAGTGCGGCGGCAACTACGCCGCCTCGCTGTTGCCACAGGCGGAGGCAGCCGAACACGGCTGCGCCCAGGTCGCCTACCTCGACGCCGCGGAGCGGCGGTGGGTCGAGGAGATGGGCGGGATGAACCTGTTCTTCGTCTTCGGCTCGCACGAACAGATCGAGGTCGTCACGCCGGAGCTGTCGGGCAGCATCCTGGCCGGTGTCACCCGCGACTCGCTGCTGGTGCTGGCCAAGGAGCTCGGCTGCCAGGTCAGCGAGCGGCGAATCTCTGCGCAGGAGTGGCTCGAGGGATGCGCGGACGGCCGGATCACCGAGGTGTTCGCATGCGGCACCGCGGCGGTGATCACACCGATCGGTGGGGTCAAGCACGCCGGCGGCGAGGTCCGGGTCGGCGACGGCCAGCCTGGGCCGGTGAGCACCCGCCTGCGCAGCCTGCTGACCGACATCCAGCGGGGCATCGTCGACGACACCCACGGCTGGATGTACCGGCTGAGCGCTTAGCTCGTCTAGCCGATGCCGAAGGCGCCTAGGGTCCGAAGGCCAGGACGACCAGCACGGCGGTCACCGACAGCTCGCTCGCCGCGCCGAGCACGTCACCGGCCACGCCACCGAAGCGCCGCACGGTGTGCGCC
>JACDBJ010000557.1 GCA_013695005.1 Pseudonocardiales bacterium | reverse complement strand
TGGGCCCACGGGCGGGCCGCCCTGGGTGAAGGCCCCGGGCGCGGCGCCGATCGGCTGGCGGCTGCCTGTGGTGGCGGTGCGGGGGGCCGGTACGAAGGCGCCGGTGCCGGCGACCGACGGCGGGAGCAGCGAGAGGGCGGCTCCCATCGCGATCGCGTTCTTCGGGTCGGTGTCCACCGCCACCGGGCGACCCAGTTGCTCGGAGACGAGCTGCGCCACCAGCGGGATCCGCGACGAGCCGCCCACCAGGAGCACGGCGGTCAGTTGCTCGGGGGACAGGCCCGCGGACCCGACGGCGCGGCGCAACGCCGTGACGGTCTCCTCGATCTGCGGGCGGATCATGGCCTCGAACTCGCTGCGGTGCAGCCGCACCGAGCCCCGGCCGGCCGGGGTCAGCACCGGGATCGACACCTCGGTGTCCGACGAGAGCGCCTCCTTGGCCTCCGTGCACTCCCGGCGCACAGCGGCCACGGCCGACAGCACCGCGGGATCGGTGTCGTCCAGGCCGTCGAACGCCTCGGGCAGGCCCTCGCGGACGTGCTCGAACACGAGTTCGTCGAGGTCGATGCCACCCAGCCGCTCGACGCCCTCGGGCCGGCCCAGCAGGCCGAACCCCTGTAGATCCTTGTGAACGACGGCCGCGTCGAACGTGCCGCCGCCGAAGTCGTACACGGCGATCGTGGAGCAGGGCTCGATCCGCTCGGCCGCCGCGTAGTGCATGGCCGCGGCCTGGGGCTCGGGCAGGAACATCACCGGCAGCCCGTGGTGGGTGAGCGCCGCGCGGAGCAGGTCCTTCTTGTGGGAGCCCCACGACGCCGGGTGCGTGATGGCGATGCGGGCGGCCCCGCCGCCCTCGCGCTGCGCGACGCGATCGGCCACCCAGCGTACGAGCAAGGCCGACAGCTCCTCGGGGGCCCACGGCCGCCCGCCGATGAGCACGGGTGTGGGGTCACCGATGCGGCGCTTGAACTCGCGGACGACGTGATCGGGATCCGACACCGCCCGCCGCTCCGCCGCCTCGCCGACGACGACCGCGCCATCGGGCCCGAGGAACAGGACGGACGGGACGGCGCTCGACCGGTCACCGAGGTTGACGATCTCGATGTCGCCCGCCCGCCCGCCCGCGCGGCTGATCGCCGCCGCCGTTCGGGTGGTGCCCACGTCGATGCCGAGCAGGTAACTCACTGCACTCCTTCGTCCGGTCGAAGGTCACGTTAGCGCTACGGGCACCGCCCCCCCGGGCGGGTCGGGTCACAGGCGGTGCTGGAGCGCCTCCGCGGCGGCGAGGAGATCGGCGGCCCAGCGCACGCCGGGGCGACGCCCGATGCGGTCCACCGGACCCGACACCGACACCGCGGCCACGACCTGGCCCGATCCGTCCCGCACCGGGGCCGACACGCTCGCCACGCCGGACTCCCGTTCGGCCACGCTCTGTGCCCACCCGCGCCGCCGGACGTCGAGCAGCACCCGTTCCCCGAACGTGGCCTCGGCCAGGATCGCCCGCTGCAGGGCGGGCTCGGCCCAGGCCGCCAGCACCTTGGCACCGGACCCCGCGGTCATCGGCAGCCGCGATCCGACGGGCACCGTGTCGCGCAGCCCGCTGCTCGGCTCGGCGGCGGCCACGCATACGCGCTGGGAGCCCTCGCGGCGGTAGAGCTGCACGCTCTCGCCGGTGATGTCGCGCAGCCGGGGGAGCACCGACGACGCGGCCTCCAGCAGCGGGTCGACCCCGCCCGCGGCGAGCTCGGCGAGCGTGGGGCCGGGACGCCAGCGCCCGTCGCTGCCGCGGTGCAGCAGCCCGTGCACCTCCAGCCCGACCGCGAGGCGGTGCGCGGTGGCGCGGGGCAGCCCGGTGCGCTCGCACAGCTCGGACAGCCCGCACGGCTCTTTGGCTGTGGCGCGAAGCACCCCCACGGCTTTGTCGAGCACGCCGATCCCGCTAAGCTGTCCCACGAACCGATACTAACTTCCCGATATGTGAGACGTCTACCGTGGCGGCTCGCGGTGAGCGAGACGCCACGCCTGCCGTCTCGTGGAACGGAGGACCGGTGGCACGCACGCTGGCCGAGAAGCTGTGGGAAGCGCACCTGGTGCGCCGAGGCGAGGACGGGCCGGGCGGAACCGAGCCCGACCTGCTCTACGTCGACCTGCACCTCGTGCACGAGGTCACCAGCCCGCAGGCCTTCGACGGGTTGCGGGCGGCCGGGCGGCGGGTGCGCCGGCCTGACCTGACGATCGCGACCGAGGACCACAACGTCCCCACTACCGACGTGGAGCTGCCCATCGCGGATCCGGTGTCGCTCGCGCAGGTGCAGGCACTGCGGAAGAACTGCGCCGAGTTCGACCTGCCGCTGTACCCGATGAACCACGCCGAGCAGGGCATCGTGCACGTCATCGGCCCGCAGCTCGGCCTCACCCAGCCGGGCATGACCGTGGTCTGCGGCGACAGTCACACCTCCACGCACGGCGCGTTCGGGGCGCTCGCGTTCGGCATCGGGACCTCCGAGGTCGAGCACGTGCTGGCGACCCAGACGTTGCCGCTGCGGCGGTTCGCCACGATGTCGGTCACCGTCCACGGTGTCCTTCGCCCGGGGGTGACCAGCAAGGACATCGTGCTGGCCGTCATCGCGGAGATCGGCACCGCTGGCGGGCAGGGCCACGTCATCGAGTACCGGGGCAGCGCGATCGAGGCGTTGTCGATGGAGTCGCGGATGACGATCTGCAACATGTCGATCGAGGCAGGAGCCCGCGCCGGGATGATCGCCCCGGACGCCACCACGTTCGAGTACCTGCGCGGCCGCCCGCACGCGCCGTCCGGCGCCGGCTGGGACACCGCCGCCGCAACCTGGAGCGAGCTGCGCACCGACGACGACGCGAGCTTCGACCGTGAGGTCGTGATCGACGCCGCAACGCTCACCCCGTTCGTCACCTGGGGCACCAACCCCGGCCAGGGGCTGCCGCTGTCCGAGCGGGTGCCGGACCCGGCGCGCATCGCCGACGAGAACGAGCGGGCCGCCGCCGAGCGGGCGCTGACGTACATGGACCTCGCGCCGGGCACCGCGCTGCGCGACATCCAGGTGGACACCGTGTTCCTGGGCTCGTGCACCAACGGGCGCATCGAGGATCTGCGGGCCGCCGCCGACGTGCTGCGCGGGCGGCACGTCGCCGACGACGTGCGGATGCTCGTCGTGCCCGGCTCCATGCGGGTACGCGCGCAGGCCGAGCAGGAGGGGCTGCACGAGGTGTTCACGGCTGCGGGCGCCGAGTGGCGCTCGGCGGGCTGCTCGATGTGCCTGGCAATGAACCCCGACAAGCTCGCACCCGGCGAGCGCAGCGCGTCGACGTCCAACCGGAACTTCGAGGGCCGTCAGGGCAAGGGCGGGCGAACTCACCTGGTGTCGCCGCTGGTCGCGGCCGCCACCGCCGTCCGCGGCACGTTGTCCTCACCGGAAGACCTTCCCGAAGAGCGCTAGGAGCACCCGATGGAGCCATTCAACAACCACACCGGCGTCGGCGTGCCGTTGCGCCAATCCAATGTGGACACCGACCAGATCATCCCCGCTGTCTATCTGAAGCGGATCACCCGCACCGGCTTCGAGGACGGGCTGTTCGCCGCCTGGCGCAATGACCCCGAGTTCGTGCTCAATCTCGAGCCGTTCAAGGCCGGCACCGTGCTGGTGGCCGGACCAGACTTCGGCACCGGGTCCTCCCGCGAGCACGCCGTCTGGGCCCTGTGCGACTACGGCTTTCGGGTCGTCGTCTCGTCGCGGTTCGGCGACATCTTCCGCGGTAACGCCGGCAAGCAGGGCCTGCTGACCGCGGCGTGCGCGCAGCCTGACGTCGAACTGCTCTGGAAGGCGCTGGAGACCGAGCCAGGCACGACCGTCACCGTCGACCTGCAGGCGCGCCGGATCACCTGCCGCGACATCGAGGTCGGCTTCGAGATCGACGACTACACGCGTTGGCGGCTGATCGAGGGCCTCGACGACATCGGGCTGAGCCTGCGGCACGTCGACGACATCGATGCCTTCGAGGCGGACCGACCCGGGTGGCTGCCCACCACGCTCGCCCGCTGACTGCTGGCCGGAACTACCGATAGCGCCTCGTCGCGGTTGCCGGCGGTGCAACTGCTCGCGGTCCACGGCGACGTCTAGACGACCGCCGTGGTGGTGCGCCGCCGGCGGGCGCTGTTGCCGATTCGGGCGAGCGCCGGGGTCGGCCGCCGGTTGGTGCGCCGGCGGACCGATCGGCGCTGTGCGACGTACCGGGGCCGGCGTCGCGGGTGTGCCCGTGGCTGCGGCTGGGGGTGCGACCGGTCGGGGCGCGGGTGTTGGCGCGGCTTGGCCACTTTCGACCGGGGACGCAGGCGCCGGTCGGGGTGGGGTGCCGAGTTTGTCCACCGGCCGGATGACGGTGTCGGTCATCGCGATCTTGTACGAGATGTTCGGCCCACTGCTTGAGTTCGGGGGCGTGTGCGCGAGCTCCTGCTCGAACTCATGAGGAGTGATGACATCGGCGGAACAGTGCCAGCTCCGGCAGCCGACCTCGACACCCACACCGCGGAAACCCATGACCTGCAGTCGCGCTTTGAACGAGGCCGCGTTCGGACTGAGCTTCGCCTCGGTGTTCGCGCCGGTCCCGTGCCACCGCACCGTCGCGTTGGCTTCGAGGCCACTGCCCGGTGCCGGCGGAGCGGCACCGAACCTCTCGGTCGCACTGACGCTGTGCCCGAAACCGCCCTCCACTATGATGGCCTCCATCCGCCGACCGGTACTGTCGGTGAAACGAGTGCTTGTCGCCCCACCTCCTGGGCCGGCATAAATCGCGGCGCCGACCTCATGGCCGCCCTTTCCCGGGGCGGGATCGCCGACAATCTTGCCGACGCCGTGGTCCACAGCGCCGAGTGCGAGAGCGCGGCTGGTGAATGTCTTGAAACGAGCCTTGGCGTAGTTCGGCCAGCGCTTTGCCGCAGCTATCGGGTCATTACGGACACTGCGGACGGCGGCGCCCGCCTTCGCGACCGCCTCGCGGCCAAGCGTCTTGGTTGACGCGATGGGATTGCGCAGCCCGTCGGCCACTGCGCCTGCCTTGCTGCCCAGGTCCCGGACGGCCGCCGTCGCGGAGGCCTTCGTCGCCTCGGCGGCCGGGACGAGCACCCGGTCGCGGACGATCCGTCCCCCGGCTGAGGCCACGTTCCGGACTTGTCCAGCGGCGGCCTTGACCGCCTTCGCGCCGGCCTTTGCCACTTGGGGGGCGTACCGGCCGACCGTACGGACTGCTCGCGGGCCGTACTTGACGGCCACCCGGGCCGCCGCGCTCAGTGGTGTCGCCACGCCCATCTCCTGCACCTCGCCGTTCTGGAGCTGCCGCTTCAGCTCGGCGTCCCGCTGGGCCGGGGTCATCTTCGCCCACTGCTGCGCCGCCCGGTTGCGATCTTGCTGCCAGTGCCGGTACCCCTTGGCGACGGCATGACCAGCGTCGACGGCTTTGCTCCGTAGCGTGTGCGTCGCGTCGGCCATGGTGTTGCCGCGACTGCGCGGCGGATCGGGCGGTGGTGGTGGCGGCGTGGCGGTGCCAGCTCGCGCTCTCGGTGGCCGCGCGGTCTGCAGATCCGGTGCGGGACGGACCGGGCGAGCACCGGAGCCCACTGGCGTGGCGGATGCGGTACGTGGGCGAGCACCGGCGCCCACTGGCGCGG
>JACDBJ010000534.1 GCA_013695005.1 Pseudonocardiales bacterium | reverse complement strand
GTTGCTGGCGCCGGTCAGCCGGCTGCGGCTGGTGGGCGTGAAGGCGGTCGGCGTGCTCGCGGTGGCGCTGCTGGCGGTGGCGGTGATTAGCCTCGTCGGGGCGCTGGCCGGCACGATCATCGTCGGGAACTCGGCCGGCGATGGCGGGTTGCTGACGCTGTCGGGTACGGCAGTGGGCGCCGGCGAGGCGATCGGTCGGGTGGCCCTTGCCGCCGGGTGGACCGTCGTGCAGCTCGGCGCGGTCGGCGCAGTCGCCCTGGCGGTGTCGTCGCTGACCGACCACCCGCTGGTGGTCCTGGCGGTGCTGCTCGGGGGTGCGATCATGTTCGGCGTGCTCAGCGCCATCCCGGCGCTGGACTGGCTGCAGCCGTATCTGCTGATCACCGGTTGGCCGGCCATCGCCGACGTGTTGCGCGACCCTGTCCCGCTCGACGCGCTTGCCGACACCTCCTTGAAGGCGGTCTGTTACGTCGCCATCGGCCTGGGTATCGCGCTGACCCGGATGGGCACCCGCGACGCCTAACCCCACCGGCGAGTTGCGCGCTTCGCACCGGCGAGTTGCGCGCTTCGCACCGGCGAGTTGCGCGCTTCAGCGTGTCGACCCGCCCTGGAGCAGACGATGCAGGCGGCCGTAGTCCCCTCGTACCGAGCGGGCGACCATCGAGCGCAGCAGCGGCGCGACGATCCAGAACGTCTTGCTCGCGTCACCACGGACCACCGCCGTCACACGCGAACGGCCAGCGCCGAGCGGCTCGACGGTGCGTGACTCGTCGATGGGGAACGGGCCCGCAGTGCTGACGAACCTGATCCGCCGGCCCGGCTCGTACTCGCTGACCCGGAACTTCGAGACGATGTCGCGGCCGAGGAACCGCGCGGTCTGGTCGTAGGTCGCGTCCAGCTCGTGCGGGGTTGGTGAGGTCCACGCGCATGAGCGCTGCCCACGCTGCCACTTCGGGTTGTTCTGCACGTCGGAGACGAATGCGAACACCTCCGCCGCTGGGCGGTTCACCTCCACGCTCACGGTGATGGGCTTCATCTGGACTCCTGTCCAACCGTGTCGGCGACCGCGCTGAGCTGGGCAAGGAAGTGGGTCCAGCCGTCAGAGTGCATCTCGAGGCGATCGGCCGGCAACCCGCGATGACACAGCCGCAGGTGGGTTTGCTGCCCCGCGAGCTCGGTCAGCTCCACCTCGACCACCGAGCTGCCGGGTGGCAGGCCCATCGTCGGCTCGGTCCAGCCCCAGCTGAAGCTCAGTCGCGACGGGGGATCGACCTCGAGGTAGCTGCCCTCGCAGAATTGACCCGGGCTGATCTCGAATCGGAACCGCCCACCGGGTCGCGGTTCGAGTTCGGCGGACATGCCGATCCAGCGGACCAGCTGGGCCGGGTCGACGAACATCGCGAACACTGCCGACCGGGGCGCGGCCAGCACTAGTTCGTGCACGACGACCTCGCCGTCGATCACGAGTCCCCCTCCACCGCCGCGCGCAACGCGTCGAGGCGGTCTGCCCAGAACGAGTCGAGAAACGCCCGCAACTCGGCCAGCCCGGCGTCGCGCACCCGATAGAGCCGTTGGTTGCCCAGCGCGCGGACGTCGACCAGCCCCGCCTCGCGCAGCACCTTGAGGTGCTGGGACGTCGCGGGCCGGGTCAACCCACAGCACGCGGCGAGCTCGCCCGCGGTGCGCTCACCCGCGCTTGTAAGACGAAGCATGTGGCGCCGGCCGGCGTGCGACAGCGCATGGAACGCCGGGCCGGGGTCCGGACGCGTGGCCGCCGCGGTGATCACCGGCCTCACCATACGGGCTATTTAAGCACCGACGCAATCAGTCGAGCGGACCCGCCGGGGTGGTTCCGAGAGCTCCGACGAGCGTGCGTCATCATGGGGGACATGTCCGATCTGCTCGACGAAACCGCCGTCACCGAATCGTTGAAGTCCCTCCCCGGGTGGGAGCGCGATGGCGACTCGCTGGTCCGCACCGCGACCCTGCCGACCTTCAAGGCGGCCATCACCGTGGTTGGCGACGTGGCCGAGATCGCCGAGTCGCGCGACCACCACCCCGACATCGACATCCGCTGGCGGACGCTGACCTTCCGCTGCTCGACGCACTCAGCCGGTGGGATCACCAGGCTGGACGTGACGCTGGCGGCCGAGATCTCCGGAGTGCTGGAATCAGCCGGCGGCTGAGCCTGCGGCAGCGGTGACCGACCCGACCTCCGGGGCGCGGAGGCGGCGCAGGCCCAGCCACACCGCCACCAGCAGCAGCACCCCGCCGGCCGGGTAGGCCCAGCCGAGCACGCTGTAGAGCACCGGTCGCGAGATGGTCCAGATCGAGGGCTGGGCGGCGATCAGCCACGAGATCAGGTAGCTGCCGGCCAGAGCCACCCACGCCACACCCGTCAGCCACACCACCGGCCGTCGCCGCGCCACGCCGTACGCCGTCCAGATCAACGCCGGCACGATCCACACCCAGTGGTGGCTCCACGACACCGGCGAGGCCAGCAATCCGATGACCTGGATCACGACGATCATCGCGAGCACGTCGCGGGCGCGCACCGCCGCGGCCAACGCCAGCCCGGCGAGCACCAGGATCAGGCCGACAGCCAGCAGCCACAGCCCACCCGTGCCGACGTCGTAGCCGACCGTCCGGCTCAGCGCGCCGCGCACCGACTGGTTGATCGCCGAGGCAACCGGCCCGATCCGCGACGCGTCGCCCAGCAGCTCGAACCAGTACCGATGGCTCAGCTCGGGCGCGACGAGGAAGCTCAGCACGACCGTCGCGACGAACACCACGCCCGACGCGACCGCCGCCGCCCACCGGCGAGTGACCAGGAAGAACAGCCCCGAGATCGCCGGGATCAGCTTAATGCCGGCGGCGAAGCCCACCCCCAGGCCTGCCCATCCGACGCTCCGCGAGGTCAGCGCCGCGAGCACGACGGCGGCCAGCAGCAGGTTGACCTGGCCGTAGTTGAGCGTGGTGCGGACCGGTTCGAGCCACATCGCGAACGCCGTCCAGTACATCGCCCGTCGCTGCCAGCGCAGGGGGTCGGCCACCACCTCGGCGCCGGCCGCGTTGGTGGCGCGGCGGTCGGCGACCAGCGACATCGAGCGGCGCACCACGAAGAACAGCGCCAGCAGCGAGCCCGCATGCCACAGGTACTTCAGCACCACCAGCGGGATCCAGCTCAGCGGCAGCATTACCAACGCTGCGAACGGCGGGTAGGTGAACGGCAGCGGGAAGTCGTCGGTGAGGGTGCCGAAGCGGTAGTCCCACAGGTGGCCGGTGAGGATCTCCACCGAGCCGTCGCGGTACACGACCAGGTCGACCATGTTGGCGGTGTCCGGCACGAACACCAGCAGCGCGAAGTGGCCCAACAACGACAGCAGCAGCAGCGCAGGGGCGATCCGGCACAGGCCCGCGTCGACCCGACCGAGCCCGCGGCGCCCATCGAAGCGAGCCCACGGACCCGTCCCAGGCGGGGTCGCCCGGCGAAGCTGGTCCGTCATCCCCGCCCTCTCATCCCGGCAGCTACCGGTGTCGGACATTATCGCGCCGCTCGTCGCCACCCGCAGCGGCGCTCCCCGCGGCGGCTGCAAGACTGCTCGGGTGCGCGAGCGACCCGCCCCGACCACCGGTCAGGCCATCATGTTCACCGCCGTGGCGGCCGGCTGGTTCGTGCTGTTCCTGATCAACCTCGTCGGATTCGACCTGGACACCGGCTGGTGGCTACGCACGATCTTCAGCGGCGTCTTCCTGATCGCCGCGACGGCGCTGGCCGTCGTGCTCTGGCGCCGGCGGCGCAAGCCCCCAGCCTGAACGGCCTGCGGCCAGCTTCAGACGTTGAAGCGGAACTCGACGACGTCGCCGTCGGCCATCACGTAGTCCTTGCCCTCGATGCGGAGCTTGCCGGCGGCGCGGGCGGCGGCCATCGAGCCGGTCTCGACCAGGTCGGCGAAGGAC
>JACDBJ010000527.1 GCA_013695005.1 Pseudonocardiales bacterium | reverse complement strand
GGGCTGGACGAGCCGACCGCCCTGCAGCAGCTTGCGCGCGCCCTCGGCCTCGACGACGTCCTGCGGGTGCTGCCGCCGCAGGGCGGTGAGCAGCTCGCCCAGGTCTACCGGGCGGCGGACGTCGTCGCGGTGCCCAGCTACAACGAGTCGTTCGGGCTGGTCGCGCTCGAGGCGCAGGCCTGCGGCACGCCGGTGGTGGCTGCGGCGGTCGGCGGGCTGCCGGTCGCGGTGGCGGACGGGGTGTCCGGCCTGCTGCTGCCCAACCACTCGATCGACACCTGGGCCGACGCGCTGAGCCTTGTCGCCCTGCACCCGGGCTACCGCGGCGAGCTGGCCGCCGGCGCCGTCGCGCACGCCCAACGGTTCTCCTGGGAGCGCACCACCGACGCGTTGCTGCGTACCTACGCCGACGCCGGGGCGGAGTTCCGCAACTGGCGGGCCCAGGTCGCCGTGTGAGCACCGAGCCGGCCGACCGGGCAGAACCGGCAGCCGAGGTCGAACGCCTCGACGGCGTCATCGCGTCGGCGCTGGCCGAGCTGGAGCTCGACTGCCACCGCCACGGCGCAGGCCGCTTCCTGGTCGCGCTGCCGGGCACCCGCCGGCTGCAGACCCCGACCTGGCTGATCGTCTCCCGGCACGCGCTGCTGGTCGGCGCGTTCGTCTGCCGCCGCCCCGACCAGGGCCACGAGCAGGTCTACCGCCACCTGCTCCGACGCAACCAGCGCCTCTACGGCGTGCACTACGCCATCGATCAGGTCGGCGACATCCACCTCGTCGGCCGGATCGGGTTGCACGCCGTGACCGCCGACGAGCTGGACCGGCTGCTCGGGCAGGTCCTCGAGGCCGCCGACGGTGACTTCAACACGCTGCTCGAGCTGGGGTTCGCCGACTCCATCCGCCGAGAGTGGGCGTGGCGAGTCGACCGGGGCGAGTCGCTGGCCAACCTGCAGGCCTTCGAGCACCTGGTGAACTCGTCCGGCTCGTAGCGCTCGCAACCCCCGTAGCCGATTCGTGACCTGGATCCGTACAACCTGATTGGCCGCCGGCTCCGTCTACCTCCCGACATGGCTCGGCGAGGCAGGGAGACGGACATGGCGGCACGGCGACGCATCGCGTTGGTGGTCATTGGCGTGGTGGTGCTTGCGATCGCGGTCATCACCGTGGTCGCCTCGGCGACGAGCGCGGACCGGTCGAGCGGCGAGAACGTCGCCGTCCCGCCGACCGGGATCGTCGCCGAGGAACCGCAGCGCGGCGGCGGCGCGGCGACCGACGGCGGCACGACGAGCGACGCCGCTCGCGAGGCAGCACCGGCCGTGCCAGGTACCGACGAGGCAAAGCAGCAGCCGCTGTCGGTGGTGCCCGTCGACCGGTCGATCGTGCGCCGCGCCCAGCTCGGCGTCGAGGTGAGCGACGTCGGACGCGCCGCCGCCGACGTGCGGCTGGCCGCTACCGGCGCCGGCGGGTTCGTCTCCGACGAGCGCTCCCGCAGCGAGGACGCAACGCTCACGGTGAAGGTTCCCGCAGAGCGGCTGGACCAGGCCGTCGAGCGGATCGCCGTGGTCGGCAAGGTGACCACCCGCAGCCAGCAGGCCGAGGACGTCACCGAGAAGGTCGTTGACCTGGAGGGCCGGCTGGCGACCCAACGAGCCAGCGTTGCACGGGTGCGCGCGCTGCTGGAGCGAGCCGCCAGCGTCGGCGAGATCGTCGAGATCGAGTCCGAGCTGACGAGGCGTGAGGCCGATCTGGAGTCGCTGCAACGGCGGCTGAACGCCGTGACCGCGCAGGTGGCGCTGTCCACGGTGACCGTCGAGCTGCGCGGCATTGGTTCTGCTCCGCCTGCCGCACCTGACGAGGGCTTCCTGGCCGGGCTGACCAACGGCTGGGAGGCGTTGCTGACCTTTGGGCGGTGGGTCGGGACGGTGTTCGGCGCGGTGCTCCCGTTCGCGCCGTTGCTGCTGGCGATCGGCTGGGCAGCGTGGCTGTTGCGGCGGTTCCGGCGGCGGCGGCAAGCGCTGGCCGGGTAGTTGCGGTGGTATTGACCTCGCAGGACGGTCACCGGGAGCATCGGTGCACGCCTACCCGGCGGCAGCACCAGGGGCAAAGGAGCGCCGAAATGATCATTCGCAGCACGCACCCGGACGTCGAGATCCCCGAGGTGTCGCTGAACGAGTACCTCTTCGGCGGCGATTTCGGCGACCGGGTCGACGCTCCGGCGTTGCTCGACGGGTCCTCCGGCGCCTCGATCACGTTCGGTCAGCTCGCCGGGATGGTCGAGAAGGTCGCCGCCGTGCTGGCCGAGCGGGGCGTCGGCAAGGGCGACGTGGTGGCGATCTTCGCGCCGAACACGCCGTACTACGCCGCGGTGTTCCACGGCATCCTGCGCGCCGGCGGGGTCGTCACCACGATCAACTCGCTGTACACCCCGGGCGAGGTGGCCTTCCAGCTGCGCAACTCCGGCGCCGGCATCCTGTTCACGATCTCGCTGTTCCTGGAGCGCGCCGAGGCGGCCACCGCCGCGGAGGGCGTGAACGTACGCGAGACGATCGTGCTGGACGGCGCACCCGGCCACACCTCGCTGCCCGACCTGCTCGCGACGACCGCCGAGCCACCCGACGTCCAGGTCGGGCCCGACGACACCGCCGTGCTGCCGTACTCCTCGGGCACCACAGCGCAGGCGAAGGGCGTGATCCTCACCCACCGCAACCTGGTGGCCAACCTGGCTCAGATCGAGCCATTCCTCGGCGTGACGGCGGAGACCAAGATCCTCGCGGTGCTGCCGTTCTTCCACATCTACGGCATGACCGTGATGATGAACGCCGGGCTGCGCAGCCGCTCCACCGTCGTCACGATGCCGAAGTTCGACCTGGCGGAGTTCCTGCGGGTGATCTCCGAGAACGGCGTGGAGCGGGTGTACATCGCGCCGCCCGTGGCGGTCGCGCTGGCCAAGCACCCGATGGTCGACAACTACGACCTGTCCTGCATCGACACGATCTTCTCCGGCGCGGCGCCACTTGACGCCGAGCTCGCGCACGCGGTGGCCAAGCGGCTGGGTTGCGAGGTGATCCAGGGCTACGGGATGACGGAGATGAGCCCGGTCAGCCACGCCATCCCGCCGGGCCGCAGCGACATCGACGTCAACACCGTCGGGCCGGCCATCCCCAACATGGAGTGCAAGCTGGTGGATCCGGAGACCGGCGAGGAGCTGGGCGTCGACGAGCGCGGCGAGCTGCTGTGCCGCGGCCCGAACGTGATGGTGGGCTACCTGAACGACGCGGAGGCCACCGCTGCGACGCTCGACGACGAGGGCTGGCTGCACACCGGCGACGTGGCGACCGTCGACGCCGAGGGCAACTTCACCATCGTCGACCGGGTCAAGGAGCTGATCAAGTACAAGGGCTACCAGGTGCCGCCTGCCGAGCTGGAGGCGCTGCTGCTGACCCACGGCAAGATCGCGGACGCGGCGGTGATCGGCGTGAAGGACGCCGAGGGCGAGGAGGTGCCCAAGGCGTTCGTCGTGCGGCAGGCCGCCGGCGAGGACCTCACCGCGGAGGACGTGATGGGCTTCGTCGCCGAGCGGATCGCGCCGCACAAGAAGGTCCGCGTGGTGGAGTTCATCGACGCCATCCCGAAGTCCGCGTCGGGGAAGATCCTGCGCAAGGACCTCCGCGCCCGCGAGGCCGCCACAACCTGAACCGGGTGACCACCGGAAACAAGCTCATGAGCAGCGACGATGCTCCGCTGTGGTGCTCCGGGTGTCTGTGACTGTGCGGGGCCGTATGGGGTGCTTTGGGACCATCTACGGGACCGGTACGGAACGCAGGATGCCACATGTTCGTCCACAGTGGATACCCAATGGCGTTGCGCGATCGCGGCAGGACTCATTCACCGAGCAAGCCTTCGATTCGGTTGTTGCAGGTCGCCTGCTGGCCGTCAAGGCGCCCGCCTCCGGCGGGCGCGG
>JACDBJ010000497.1 GCA_013695005.1 Pseudonocardiales bacterium | reverse complement strand
GCCGGGGCCCTGCGGCGTTCACCGGCGAGCAGGTCCGGCCCGACGTCCGGCCGGGCCCCCAACCCGGCGACTTGGGTGTGATGCCCGCTGCCGGTGAGCGCGACGAGCGTCGCGGCGTCCACCTCGTGCAGCCGCTCGGCGAGCCCGGCCTGCAGGTCTGGAGCGAGCCGGGTGGCGAGGTCCAGCACCTCGGAACGGGCGGATGTGATGATCAACGGGACGTCCGCGCCGAAGCGCAATGCGTGCTTGATGACGTGGAAACCGTCGAGCAGGACGTGACCGCCGTCGCTCCCCAGCGTCGTCCAGCGGGCGCTGGTGTCCATGGTGGGTCAGGTCCGCCGGCGTCGCTCGTACTGGGCGGCGGCCCACCGCACGAGCGACCTCGGCGCCAGCCGGGACAGGCCCACGAGCGCCTTGTACTGCGGGCTCGGTATCGAGATCACCCGGCCGCGCCCCAGGTCGGCGAGGCAGTCGGCCACCACGCGGTCGGCGTCGAGCCACAACGGGCCCCGTCGCTCGCCGACATCCAACCCGGCGCGCTCGTGGAACTCGGTGCGTACGAAGCCCGGGCACAGCGCGATCAGCCGCACCCCGGTGCCGGCCACGGCGTTGGCCAATCCCTCGGTGAACATCGTCACCCAGGCCTTGCTCGCGCTGTAGGTCGCGCCGCGCCCTGGCGTGAAGGACGCGACGCTGGACACGTTGATCACCGTGCCGCGGCCGCCGGCCAGCATGCTTGGCAGGACGGCATGGGTCAGCCGCAGCACGCTGGTCACGTTGATCTCCAGCTGCGCGGCGTAGACCTCGACGGGGTTGCGGGTGAAGCTTCCCCCGGTGCCGATGCCGGCGTTGTTCACCAACACGTCCACTGCGCGGTCCGGGTCGGCTAGCCGCTGCTCGACGCGCAGCCGGTCGGCGGGATCGGTGAGGTCGGCCGCCAGCACCTCGACAGCCACGCCGTGCCGGTCTACGAGCTCAGCGGCCACGGCGTCCAGCCGGGTCTCGTCGCGGGCGACCAGGACGAGGTCACGGCCTTCGACGGCCAGCGCGCGCGCGAACGCGGCGCCGATTCCGGCGGTCGCTCCGGTGATCAGGACAGTGGACACGCGCCCAGGCTAATGGTCCCGATCATTGCGGACCGGGGTGTCCGCGTCGGCCTGCAGGTCGTGCTTCGCGCCCCCGTCGTCCCCGCCCCGGTCCGGGCCGCCGCCGGACTCCTCCAACGCGGCGGCCACCTGAATCAGGTCGTTGAGCAGCTCCTGGATCCGCTCGGGCGAGGCGTCCACCGGTGCAGTCGCCAGCACCCAGGTGTCCTCGGCCCACACCAGCTCGACGTCGTCGCCGACGGCATCGCCGGCCCTGGCCAGCCGCTGGCTGATCATCGGCCGCGCCTCGGCGGCGTCGGAAACGAACGCGTAGCGCTGGCCGACCGGTTCGAGCAGGTCGAGCCCCGCGTCGTCGGGCAGCGGAGCCAGCGGGGACCGAAGCTCGATGGCAGCGGGCAGCGTCGTGAGCGTCTGCACCACGACGAGCACCGAGCTGATCCGGCCGGCCTGTTCGTGGTCGAAGACGTACACGCGCCGGTTCCCGCGCGGTCCGGGCAGCGATCCGCTGACCAGGTTGTGCGCCGCGCCGGGCCCGCCCTGGTGGATCGAGCCGTAGTGCCACCGGCCCGGCAGGACCGGGTCGTGGTCGAGGTACTCCCAGTCCTTCAGCGCCGCCCAGCGGCGTCGGTCGCGGGAGCCGGTCGAATCACGCAGGCGGTCGGCCATCAGCAGCAGGACGCCCAGCAGCAGCGCCACGACGGCGATGACGAACCACACGGCTGCTCCCACACCGCGAGACCCTACGTCGGTTCAGCCATTCGGGGTGCGCGGCTCGCCGCCACGCCAGCCTCGCTGGTCGTCGCGCACGTCGGCCTGTTGCTTGCCGAGCTCGGTCACGGCCTTCGCCGGCCATTCCCAGCTGTCATGGGCCTGCCGGACCGACTGCGCGACCCGTTCGGCCTCCGTGCCCAGCCGGTCGAACTGGACGGTCATCGTGCGCAGCTCGTCCGCCGAGCGGCCGAGGCGCTCCAGCAGGCGCGCGACCCTCGCGGAGATCTTCGACGCCAGCGCGGCCGCCGACGCGATCGCGTGCGTCGCGAACGCCGCAAGGGACGCCCCCAGCGTCTCCGGCGCAGCCGCCAGTGCCAAGAACGCCTTGACCACGAGCCGGCCGGCCAGCTCAGCGATCCAGTCGCGGATCAGCGCCCGGGTGGTCCCGACGAGGGCGCCGGCGGTGGAGATCGACTCCGACACGCCCGCGGCGTGCGCC
>JACDBJ010000487.1 GCA_013695005.1 Pseudonocardiales bacterium | reverse complement strand
TGCCGGGAGGTCGACGACGAGGTCGCGCTCCTCCCACAGCCGCCCGCGGTCGGCTGCGTCGGCACCGCCACCGCCCAGGACCTCCGGCGGACCGACCAGCAGCACCCCACCCAGCTGCTCGCGCAGCGCCGGCAGCGCCGCCTCCAACCGTTCCAGCAGCCCTGCCCACCCCGCGCGCCACTCCTGCGCAGCGGCGTCGTTGCCCGCCTGCGTGGCTTCGGTGGACGCGCTGAGCCAGGTGCACCCGCCCCGCGGTGCGCCGTTGTCGAGCAGCTCGTCGACCAGGTTTGGCAGCCGCTGCGCGTCGGGGGCTTCGAGCCACTCGAACTGCTCGTCGACCGACCGGCGGCACCGCCGGGTGCGCTCACGCAGCACGGCCGTCGCCGTGGGATCGCTGGTCTGCACGAAGCCGAGCCAGAACGAGCTGGCCCGCTCGATCTGCTCGTGCAGCACCCGCCAGGACCGCTCGTGGCGCGCCGAGAGCAGCGCGACGGGCTCGGCGTCGACCCGGTCGGTCACCCGACTCACAGGACGCCCTTCGTCGACGGCACCCCGGTCAGCCGGTCGTCGGGCGCGACCGCCGCGCGCAGCGCCCTGGCCACCGCCTTGAACTGCGCCTCGGTGACGTGGTGCGGGTCGCGGCCGCTGATCACGCGGACGTGCAGGGCGAGCTGGGCGTGAAAGGCCAGCGTCTCGAAGACGTGCCGGTTGAGCACGGTCGGGTAGTGCTCGGCGACGGTGAAGGCGGTGACGGCCTCGGGCTCGCCGGTGTGCACGCAGTACGGCCGGCCGGAGACGTCGACGACGGCGTGCGCGAGCGCCTCGTCCATGGGTATCCACGCGTCACCGAAGCGACGGATGCCCGCCTTGTCGCCCAGCGCCTCCCGCAGTGCCTGGCCGAGCACGATTGCGACGTCCTCGACCGTGTGGTGGGCGTCGGTCGCCACGTCACCGGTGGCGTGCACGACGAGGTCGAACGCGGCGTGCTGGCCCAACGCAGTGAGCATGTGGTCGAAGAAGGGCAGACCGGTGCCGATGTCGGTGCGCCCGGTGCCGTCGAGGTCGATCTCGACCAGCACTGTGGACTCCTTGGTGACCCGTTCGACGCGTCCCTGCCTCATGGAGCCAACTCCTTTGCCGCGGCCAGGAACGCATCGTTCTCGGCCGGAGTTCCGATCGTCACGCGCAGGTGGCCTGGGATGCCGACGTCGCGGATCAACACGCCGCGGTCCACGAACGCCTGCCACACGCTGCCGGCGTCGGTGAACGTGCCGAACAGCAGGAAGTTGGCATCGCTGGGCACCACGCGATAGCCGAGCGCGGCCAGCTCGGCGGCGACCCGCTCCCGCTCCTCGCAGAGCGCGGCCACCGACGCGAGGGTGGCCGACGCGTGCCACAGCGCCGCCCGAGCGGCGGCCTGGGTGAGCGTCGAGAGGTGGTAGGGCAGCCGGACCAGCTGCAGGGCCTGCACCACGGCCGGCGCGGCTGCCAGGTAGCCCAGCCGGCCGCCGGCGAACGCGAACGCCTTGCTCATCGTGCGTGTGACCAGCAGCTTGTCGCCGTAGCGGTCGAGCAGCCGCACCGCGCTCGGTCGGCTGGAGAACTCCGCGTAGGCCTCGTCCACCACGACGATTCCCGGCGAGGCGTCCACCAGCAGGGCCAGCTCGTCGACGGCGGTGGCCTGGCCTGTCGGGTTGTTCGGGCTGGTGATCATCGTGATGTCGGGGCGGGCG
Source organism: Pseudonocardiales bacterium (assembly GCA_013695005.1). Classification (GTDB taxonomy): domain Bacteria; phylum Actinomycetota; class Actinomycetes; order Mycobacteriales; family Pseudonocardiaceae; genus Pseudonocardia. The sequence goes on along the minus strand of JACDBJ010000487.1, from coordinate 3,436 downwards.
TCGCGGATGGCGGCAGCGGCGGCCGGCGCGTCCAGGGAGAAGTCGGCGCGGCGCGGGGTGGTGAGCCACTCGGTGCGGGTGCCTGCCGCGATGATCGGGTGCATCGAGTACGACGGCTCGAACCCGACGGCGAGGCGGCCCGGCCCGCCGAAGGCCTGCATCACCTGCTGCAGGATCTCGTTGCTGCCGTTCGCGGCCCACAGGTTGGCCGGTGCGAGCGGCACCCCGGTGGAGCCGGCGAGGTAGGTGGCCAGCGCCGTTCGCAGCTCGACGGCGTCCCGGTCCGGGTACCGGTTGAGCGTCTCAGCGGCGGCGGTGACGGCGGCGGCGATGGCCGCCACCAGCTCCGGCGGCGGTGGGTGCGGGTTCTCGTTGGTGTTCAGCCGTACCGGCGTGGGCAGCTGCGGAGCGCCGTAGGGGCTGCGGCCGCGCAGGTCATCGCGCAGTGGCAGTGCGTCGAGCGTCACGCTCGAGCCGACGACGGGTGCGAGGGTCACGAGGTGCCCCGGAACCGGGCCGTGACGGCCTGACCGTGCGCTGGCAGGTCCTCGGCGGTCGCCAGCGCGACCACGTCGCCTACGACGTCGGCCAGCGCCTGTTCGGAGTAGTCGACGACGTGGATACCGCGCAGGAACGTCTGGACCGACAGCCCGCCGGAGTGCCGCGCGCAGCCGCCGGTGGGCAGCACGTGGTTGGAGCCGGCGCAGTAGTCGCCAAGCGACACGGGCGCCCACGGCCCGACGAAGATCGCGCCTGCGTTGCGTACCCGGTCGGCGACGGCACGGGCGTCGCGGGTCTGGATCTCCAGGTGCTCGGCGGCGTACGCGTCGACGACAGCGAGGCCGGCGTCGAGGTCGGCCACCAGCACCGTGCCGGACTGCCGCCCGCGCAGCGCTTCGCTGATGCGTTCGACGTGCTTGGTGGTGGGGAGCTGCTCGGCCAGCGCCGCGTCGACGGCGTCGGCGAGCTGCTGGCTGGTGGTGACGAGCACGCTGGCCGCGAGGGTGTCGTGCTCGGCCTGGCTGATCAGGTCGGCCGCGACGTGGACGGGGTCGGCGGAGTCGTCAGCCAGCACGGCGATCTCGGTGGGGCCGGCTTCGGTGTCGGTGCCGACCAGGCCGCGGAGCAGCCGCTTGGCCGCGGTGAGGTAGATGTTGCCGGGCCCTGTCACCAGGTCCACCGGCTCGAGCGGGGAGCCGTCGGTGTCGGTACCGCCGTAGGCGAGCAGCGCGACGGCCTGCGCGCCGCCGACCGCCCAGACCTCGTCGACGTCGAGCAGCGCTGCGGCGGCGAGGATCAGCGGGTGCGGCAGCCCGCCGTGCTCGGCCTGCGGCGGCGAGCACACCACGAGCTGCTCCACGCCGGCCGCCTGCGCGGGGACGACGTTCATCACCACGCTCGACGGGTAGACCGCCAGCCCGCCAGGGGCGTAGAGCCCGACGCGGCGGACCGGCACGAACCGCTCGGTGACCGTGCCACCGGCCACGACCTGGGTGGTGATGTCACTGCGGCGCTGGTCGGCGTGTACGACGCGGGCCCGCGAAACGGAGGTCTCCAGCCCGGCGCGGACGTCGCCGGCCAGGGCGTCCAGCGCCCCGCGCAAGGTCTGCTTCGGCACCCGGATCACGGCCGGCCGCACGTGGTCGAAGCGGTTGGAGAACTCCAGGACGGCGTCCACCCCGCGCTCGCGTACCGCGTCGACCACCGGGCGCACCTGCTCCAGCGCGGTGTCGACGTCCAGCTCCGCCCGCGGCAGCAGCGCCCTCAGCTCGACAGCCGAGGGCAGCCGGTCCCGCAGGTCGACCCGACGAAGCATGACCACAGGGTATCGGGGTGCGAGACGTGACCGACCGGGAAAGGGTGCGGCCGCCGCTCACCCGATGCGGGTGAGTCCGGGATACCGATCGAACCCGCGATCGAAGGTCATGATGGTGTCGATCTGATGTCGTTCCATGATCGCGATGTGGAGCGCGTCGCGGGCCGAAAGGCGGTAGCCGCCCAACAGCACGTGCTTGGCGGACTGCACGTCGTCGACGTCGACTGGCAGTGTCTCGTCGACGACGGTCAGCAACAGGTCAAAGGCCGGCTGGACCGCCTCAAGGCGGTCGATCGCGGCGTAGCGATGCAGGATCTCTTGCAGCACCTCGACGTCTGTGACCAGGCGCTCGCCACGGCTGACCGCGCCTTCCAACACCCGCAACGCCGCAGCCTTGTTCGGATGGTCGGCCCCGACGACGTACATCGGAACGTTCGAGTCGACAAGGATCACGACCCGGCCGTGTCCGAGCTCGCGAGGTAGCCGCGCTCGGTCTCCGCCAGCATCACGTCGATGTCGGCGGTCGGGAACCGGTGCGCGGCCCCAGCCCGGATTGCCTCCAGTTTCGTGGCCGGGTCGCCGTCGGACTCACGCCGTCGGGCAGCGCGGATCACCTGACGGACCCACTCGGACACCGTCATCCCATGGCGTTGTGCGATCACCCGCAGCTCGTCGAACTCCGGCTCGTCGAACAACACCTGCAGCCGCTTACTCATGCCATGAGTATGACACACTCATGGCATGAGTACTACATGTCGAGGCCCAGGTCCAGGGCCGGTGCCGAGTGGGTGAGCGCGCCGACGGCGAGGTAGTCGACGCCTGTCTCGGCGTAGTCGCGGGCGGTGCTCAGCGTCAGGCCACCGGAGGCCTCCAGGCGGGCGGCGGGCGCCGTGGCATCCCGTCGCCGCACCGCCTCGGCGCACTCGCCGACCGTGAAGTTGTCCAGCAGGACCAACTCGGCGCGCGCCGCCAGTGCCTCGTCCAGCTGGTCGAGAGTGTCTACCTCCACCTCGCACGGCAGCTCCGGCGCTGCCGCTCGGGCGGCGGCCAGCGCGGCGGTCACCGAGCCGGCCGCGGCCACGTGGTTGTCCTTGATGAGCACGGCGTCGCCGAGCCCGAGGCGATGGTTCTCCCCGCCGCCGCAGCGCACCGCGTACTTCTCCAGCAGCCGCAGGCCGGGCAGCGTCTTGCGGCTGTCGCGGATCACTGCGCCTGTGCCGGCGACCTCGTCCACCCATGCAGCCGTCGCAGTGGCGATGCCGGACAGGTGGCAGAGCAGGTTCAGCGCGGTGCGCTCCGCGGTCAGCAGCCCGCGCACCGGAGCCTTCAGCCGCAGCGCCGGCTCCCCCGCCGCCAGCCGCTCGCCGTCGTAGCGGAAGTGCGTCACCTCGTAGGCCTCGTCGCCGAGCACGCCGTCCAGCACCGCGAACACCGCCGGCATGCCGGCGAGCACGCCTGGCGCCCGCGGGGTGATCGCGGCGTCAGCCACCGCGTCGGCCGGAACGCAGGCCATGGTCGTCACGTCCGGGCCGTAGCGCAGGTCCTCGGCCAGGGCGGAGTCCACGACCCGGCGTAGGTCGTCGGCGTCCGGCGGGGCGATCAGGCCACACCGCCGAGGGC
>JACDBJ010000473.1 GCA_013695005.1 Pseudonocardiales bacterium | reverse complement strand
GTCATCACCACACGGTCGGTGGCGTCGAGCGCGGCCAGCGCACTGATCGTGTCCACCGTCGAGTCGAAGACCGCGGGCTGGCGGACGGCGGCGACCGTCCACCCGCCGATCAGCAGGACAGGAGCAGCGGCAGAGGACAGCACACCCCACCAGGGCACGGATCGCATTGGATCACCGTAGAGGCAAGGCCGGGTCGGCCGGCGGCGCCAGGTGGGAGCGGACGGGTCTAGGTGGGGAGCGGACGAGTCTAGGAGCGGGCCGCAGCGGGCGCCAGCGCCAGGTTCGGAGCGGCGCTGTGGCGGGGCGCGGGCGCGAGCCGCTCGAACGGGTCGAGGTGGGCCTGGGCACGCCGGTACTCGGCGATCAGGGTGCGCAGCACGCGGGAGCCGTCCGCGAAGGTGCGCAGGTTGGACTGCCCGTGGATTCGGTGGCGCTCCATCGAGGGAACCTCAACGATCTTGACGCCGGCGGCCGCCACCCGGCAGTTGAGCACGGTCTCGATCTCGAAGCCGTCGCCCCACAACATCTCGCCCTCGCTCGCCGGGGCGTCCACCGCCGGCAGTTCCAGCAGCGGCAGCAGGTCGGCCCAGAAGGCGTTGTAGCCGTAGCACAGGTCGGTGTAGGAGGTCCCGAACAGCGTGTTCGCCACCCCGTTGAGGCCCAAGTTGCCCGTCTTGCGCAGCCAGGTGATGTCCTCGCTGCCGCCACCGGGCACGAAGCGCGATCCCTTGGCGAAGTCCGTGCCCGCCACCAGGGCGGCCACGAAGGCCGGGATCTCGGCGGGATCCGCTGAGCCGTCGGCGTCCAGCATCACCAGGACGTCGCCGGTGGCCCCGGCAAAACCGCAGGCCATCGCGTTGCCCTTGCCGCGGCGGCTCTGAGTGATCACGCGAACCCACGGCAGGGCGGCCCGGGCGGCGGCCACGGAGTCGTCGCTGGAGTGCCCGTCCACCACGATGACCTCGTGTACCGACGGTACGGCGCGCACCAGCGCAGGCAGGACGATCTCCAGGTTGCGCGCCTCGTTGCGAACAGGGACGACGACGCTGATCCGCGGATTCGCGGGTCGCGCGGCGTGCCTGACCGGTGTCCGGACGTCACCGTGGTCAACCTCGCGCATCGTTGCTCCCTCTGCTCGGATTCCCACTCATCTGTATCGACGCACCGGGGTAGGTCGAGGTTGCGTCGCGATCCCAGAAACTTTGCGAGTGCGGCACCATCGGCTCTGACATGACGCTCACCGACCTGGTGCCGGCAAGCCCGGACGCCGACGCGCTCTACGAGACCTTCTCGGCGTGGGCCCACGATCAGGGGCTCGACCTCTACCCAGCCCAGCAGGAAGCCCTGATCGAGCTGGTGTCAGGGTCCAACGTCGTGCTCGCGACGCCGACCGGCTCCGGCAAGAGCCTGGTCGCGACCGGCGCGCATTTCGCCGCGCTGGCCGCCAGGCAGCGCAGCTTCTACACCGCGCCGATCAAGGCGCTGGTATCGGAGAAGTTCTTCGCGCTCTGCGAGGTGTTCGGGGCGGCCAACGTCGGGATGATGACCGGCGACGCCAGCGTCAACGCCGACGCCCCGATCGTGTGCTGCACGGCCGAGATCCTGGCGAACCTGGCGCTGCGCGAGGGCGCCGCCGCCGACGTCGCCCTGGTCGTGATGGACGAGTTCCACTACTACGCCGACCCGGACCGCGGCTGGGCATGGCAGGTGCCGCTGCTGGAGCTGCCGCGGGCCCAATTCCTGCTGATGTCGGCCACGCTCGGCGACGTCAGCTTCTTCGAGACGGACCTGACCGAGCGGACGGAGCGGGCGACGGCGGTGGTGCGCTCGGCGGAGCGGCCGGTGCCGCTGGACTACCGCTACGCCTCGACCCCACTGCACGACACGCTCACCGCGCTGCTGGAGACCGGCGGTGCGCCGGTCTACGTCGTGCACTTCACGCAGGCCGCGGCGCTGGAGCGGGCCCAGGCGCTGATGAGCATCAACGTGTCGAGCCGGGCGGACAAGCAGGCCATCGCCGAGCTGATCGGCTCGTTCCGGTTCAGCGCCGGCTTCGGCAAGACGCTGTCGCGGTTGGTCCGCCACGGCATCGGGGTACACCACGCGGGGATGCTGCCGCGCTACCGGCGGCTGGTGGAGCGGCTGGCGCAGGCGGGCCTGTTGAAGATCATCTGCGGGACGGACACGCTCGGCGTCGGGATCAACGTGCCGATCCGCACGGTGCTGCTCAGCGCGCTGTCCAAGTACGACGGCACCCGGACC
>JACDBJ010000435.1 GCA_013695005.1 Pseudonocardiales bacterium | reverse complement strand
GCAGCGGACGGATCGTCACCACGGCCGCCGCGCTGATCGCGGTGAGCTTCTTCGCCTTCCTGATCAGCAAGGTAAGCCTCATCCAGCTGTTCGGGCTCGGCGCCGGGCTGGCGATCCTGATCGACGCCACACTGGTCCGAGGGGTACTGGTGCCGGCCGCAATGAGGGTGCTCGGTGAGTTCGCCTGGTGGGCGCCCCGCCCGCTGCGGCGGCTGCACGCCAAGATCGGTCTGTCCGACGAGGTTCCGGCGCCGCGGGAGCCGGTCGCCGCGGGTCGGTAGCCGCCCCAGGCGCGGCGCGGTTGATCGCTTCGAGTGGACACCTGGCCGCGGTGAGCGCGGGTGGATGTCCACTCGCGGCGATCTCGGGGCGGCGGTGGCTGTGACGGCGCGGCGGTGGGGTTAGCACGTGCGCTGATCACAGGCTGCCGCCCTATCCTTCGGCGCCGCGAGCTGGCGCAATGGACACATGACGCGCACCCATGTGGTCAACGTATTGGTGATCGGTGCCGGCGCCGCCGGGCTGCGGGCCGCGATCTCGGCCGACGAGGCCGGCGCGGAGGTCGCGGTCCTGGCCAAGCGCGGCAAGCTCGACGCCCACACGGTGCTTGCCTCCGGCGGCATCAACGCCGCCATCGGCACCCGTGACCCGCAGGACTCCTGGGAGCAGCACTTCGCCGACACCGTCCGCGAGGGCTACGGCCTGTGCACCCCCGCGGTGGTGGAGACCGTCGTCCGGGAGGCACCGGCCGCGGTGGCCGAGCTCGCCGACTGGGGCTGCCCGTTCGCCCGCACCGAAGACGGGCGGCTCGACCAGCGCTTCTTCGGTGCCCACCGCTGGCGGCGCACGTCCTACGCCGGCGACTGGACCGGACGAGCGGTGCTCACGACGCTGCACCGACGCGTCGCCGAGCTCGGCATCCCGGTCGTCGACGAGCGGTACGTGTCGTCGCTGCTCATCGCCGACAGCGCGTGCTTCGGCGCCATGGCGTTCGACCTGCACGACGGCTCGCGCACCGCGTACCTGGCAGACGCCGTCGTGCTGTGCGGCGGCGGGCACACCCGGCTGTGGCGGCGCAGCAGCTCGCGGCTGGACGAGAACTTCGGCGAGGGCATGTACCTCGGGCTGCGTGCCGGCTGCCAGCTGATGGACATGGAGCTGGTGCAGTTTCACCCGACGGGCATGGTGGCGCCCGAGGAGGCAGCGGGAACGCTCGTCACCGAGGCCGTCCGCGGTGAGGGCGGCCGGCTGCTCAACGCCGACGGCGAGCGTTTCATGGCCCGTTACGACGCCGAGCGGATGGAGCTGTCCACCCGCGACCGGGTGGCATTGGCGAACTACACGGAGATCACCGAGGGCCGCGGCGGGCCACACGGCGGCGTGTTCCTCGACATCACCCACCGCGACAAGGCCTACCTGCTGAACAAGCTGCCGCGGATGTACCGCCAGTTCGTCGAGTACCAACTGCTCGATATCTCCCAGCAGCCGATGGAGGTCGCGCCGACGGCGCACTACTCGATGGGCGGCATCGTGGCGGACGCGGAGACGCACGGCACCGACGTCGCAGGGCTGTTCGCCGCCGGCGAGTGCGTCGGCGGGCTGCACGGGGCCAACCGGCTGGGCGGGAACTCGCTGAGCGAGACCGTGGTCTACGGGCGGCGGGCCGGTGCCGCTGCGGCGGAGTTCGCGCTCGGCTCGGAGGTCACGCTGCGCCCGCATCGGGTGATCGACGCCGCTATCGACGAGCTGGACGAGCTGATCAAGCCCGGCGAGGAGCTGGCCCGGTCGCTGCAGCATGCGCTGCGCGAGCTGATGTGGGAGTACTGCGGGGTGGTCCGTGACGAGCGGCGGCTGCAGACCGGGTTGGCGCGGCTCGCGGAGCTGCGGTTGCGGGTCGCGGATGTCGACGTCCGGCCGACCGAGGAGGGCTGCTTCGACCTTGCGCACGCGCTGGACCTACGTGCCGGGCTGGCGGTCGCCGAGGCGACGTTGCGCGGCGCGCTTGCCAGGCAGGAGACCCGGGGCTGCCACAACCGGCTCGATCACCCGGCGCTCGACGACGCGATGACCGTCAACTTCTTCACCCGCCTCGACGGCGACGCGCTCACCGAGCCCGAGCCGCGGCCGGTTCCGGA